>JBKBRG010000198.1:0-5243 GCA_046292325.1 Tabrizicola sp. | reverse complement strand
AGGAGAGCTGCGGCAGGCGGTTGCCGTAGCTGGAGAGCGGCAGTTCCTCGAAGACGACATAGGCCGTGCCGCGATAGGCGGGGGTGCTGGCCGCGCCCATCTTCGCCGCGATGAAGGGATCGGCAGTCTGCACCTCGTCGCCCGGATACCAGCGCCAGGTGACCCCGGAGAGGTCCATCGGCTTGCCGTCGGCCCAGATGCGGCCGATGCCGGTGATCGGCCCCTCGCAGAGCGCGACCGCGAAGCTCGCATAGTAGAGATATTCCGTGGTCCTGACCTTGCCGCCTCCGCCACCCTTACCGCCGCCTTGGGTGGTGGTCCTGGTCTCCTCGCGGAAATCGGTCGCCCAGATGATGTTGCCGCCCATCCGCATGCGGCCATAGAGGCGCGGGATGACGGCGCCCTCCGTCGATGAGGTGATGCGCAGCGTGTCGAGCCGCGCGCCTTCGATGCGCTGCGTCGGCGCCAGCGACGAGATGATCCAGCTGTCGACGACCGAGCCGATGGTGGAGCCGATGAAGCCGCCGATGGTCGCGGCGCTGACGCCGAGGATCGCACCACCGATCGAGCCGCCGATGGCGGCACCGGCAGCGCCGAGAATGAGGGTGGCCATGTCGGGGTCTCATCGTTGCGGGAAGAGGAAGGCGAAGGCGATGCGCCGCCGCCAGGCTTGGGTGAGCGGTTCCTCGATCACGCCGAGCCGCTCATAGGCGTGGAGGAAGCTGTCGGGGCCGGTCAGGATCCCGACATGCTTTGCGATGGCGCGCGGCTTCATCCGGAAGAGGACGAGCGCGCCGGGCCCGGCCTTGGCAGGCGGCACCTCGATCATCATCCGGCGTGCGCCCTCGGCCAGCACCTCGCGCGGGCCGGTCTCGCCCCAGTCGCGACTGTAGGCCGGGATCGGGAACGGCTCGGGGCCGACGACCTCGCGCCAGACGCCGCGGGCGAGCCCGAGGCAATCGCAGCCCACCCCCTTGAGGCTCGCCTGATCGTGGTAGGGCGTTCCCAGCCACGCGCGCGCCGCCACGATCACCCTGCCATTATCGGCCGGCGTCACAGCACGCCCCCATCATGCCCGCCATCCTTGGTGGCGTAGCGCAGGATCGTGTCCTGGCCCGGGATGTGCGGGAAGCCGCGGAAGTTGGCCGTGTTGGCGAACTTCGCCCCGCAGGTCTCGATGCGCTTGTCGCAGCCAGCGCGGATGGTGAAGGCGTCGCCTTCGGCGATCGCGCGCACCGGCGCCTCGAGCAGGGTCAGCACGGCGACGCCGTCCGTAACGTCATGGCCCAACACCTCGGCTTTGCGCCCCGCATTCGCGCCGCTGGTCCATTCGACCGTCCCGAAGGTGAACCAGCCGGAGGCGAACCCGCCAAGCCCGGAGGCGGTGAAGGCCCGGTCGCGCAGGAGATCGATGACGGCGCCCGTGCCCTTGAAGGCCGGGTCCTCGAGATCGACGCCGCAGCGCGCATCCCCAAGCGCGGCGTCGCAGGTCGCCTGGAAGGTCCGCCCGACCGTCTGACCCAGCACATGGGCGAGCGAGCGGACTTCGGCGACGAAGGCGAGCCGCCCGCGCCGGATCTGACCGATGGCGCCTCGGCGCATCAGCACGCGCTGCGAGGTGTCGGCCCAGTTCACGCGCCAGACCTCGACCTCGGCATTGTCCCAGCGGCCGTCGAGGATGTCGGTCTCGGTGATCCGGTCGGAGGTCAGAACGCCCTCGGCGTCCTGCGCATCCACGGACAGGTCCGAACTAGAACGGACCTCGGACGCCGTGAGCCCGCTCTCGGGCTCGAAGTTGGTGCCGTCGAAGGCGAGCGTCCGGTCGTGGTCAGTGAAGCCGAAGGTGACGCCATCGGCACGCGTGATCCGCCAGCACCAGGCGAGCGTGGTCGTCCCCTCGTCGAGGTGGGCCTGCAGCGAGGACGAGAGGGATTTCATCGGCAGGTTCCCGTCATGCGGTCGTCGAGATCGGCGATCCAGTTCGCCCAGTGCGGCGGAACGGCGGCGACCGTGTTGGCAGGCGGCCGGACGAGCCGCGCCTCGGCGTAGGAGGCGCAGCCCGCATCACCAGCGCCCATCGTTGCGGCGCAGCCGGTCAGCAGGATCGCCAGCGCCGCGGCCGTTACGAACCGCGTCGCGCCCGCGCTCGACGCGCTTGTTCTTGTCTTCCGTCGCATCGCGTTCGGCCTCCCGTTTGCCTGTGTGCTTTCCTTCCGCGCGTCCCCAGACCCGTCCGAGGACGACGCCCCCGACCGCGCCCAGAGCCGCGATCAGCCAGATCAGGAACTCAGCCATCGTCCCGCTCCCCGCGTGCGGCGGCGACGCAGAGGGCTGCGACGAAGACGCCGAGGCAGCCGCCCACGACCAGACCTGCGAGGAACTCAAGCATCGCCGCGGAACCCGCGCTCGATCCGGTCGCGCAGGCCGATGAGGCCGAGACCGAGGAACATCAGCCCGGCCGGCGAGGCATCGCCCGAGCCGGCGAGCAGCGCGACGAGCCGGGACACTTCCCCGAGCGGCCCGGTGGCGGGCAGCGCGAGGGAGGCGATGCCGGTGAGCATGGCGAGCAGGCCCGCCCACCACGTCATGGAGTTGGGTCGAACGTAGCGCATGGGGATCAGGCCCTCCGGATCAGGGTGGAGAAGGAATCGACCAGCCGGGCGAGCCAGCCGGTCGGCGTGTCGGGTGCTGGGTCGAGGACCGGCGGCGACGGCGACGGCCCGCGAGCCAAGGCCAGAGCCTCATCCTCGGTCAGGCGACGGATCGGCCGCGAAAAGTCGACGCGGCCCGTGCGGTCCACAGACCAGACCGGGATCGTACCGCCGGGATAGCGGCCATGGCGGAACAGGTCGCGCTCAGCTTCGCGGCGCGGAATGATCGAGGCCGGTCGCCGCCAGTTCAGAAACGCGCTGGCGGCTGCATCGCGATTGCCGACATTGAGATGTCGGGTCAGCGCAGCCTTGGCGATGCCGCCAGTATTGTAGTGGAAGCTGACCAGCGCATCGAACTCGTGCGGAGCCAACGGAACCTTCACGGCGCGCAGGACGGCGGCCTCGTAGCGCGCTAGGTCGGCCCGGAAGACCCGGAATGCTTCGCGGATCCCGGCGTCGAGGTCGGCGGGCATGCCGCGCGACATGGTCGCCGGATCGGGCGGCCCGGCCGCGGCCGTGTGGCCGATGCCGAAGGTCCAGACCTGTTTCACATCGAGATAGGGTCCGGGCACGAGTCCTTCGTGCCGGACGAGGGCCAGCAGGCCCCGGTCTGTCATGTGCATGGGATTACCGGAGAAGAGAGAGGACGAGGATCAGCGCCGCGACGGCGAGGCCGATGCGCAGGCGGTGGGTGAAGGCGTCGCGCGGGTCGTCGGTCAGCCGGCGAAGGCCACGCAGAACACGGACGAGCTCAGTCATCGCCGCCCTCCCGCGCATCGCGCAGACGGGCGAGCACCAGCTCGATCACCGCCGGGCCGAAGACGCCGACCAGGTAGGCGGCCGACCCCGCGGCACCGCCCGCCGGGATCGCTTGCGGCGGCAGGCCGAGCCACGAGGTGATGACAGCCATCGAGAGGCTGCCCATCCCGGCCGCGATCAGCCCGCCCAAAAGGATGTGACGCAGCGCATCGCGCAGGCGCATCTTCGTGGTCAGCGCGTTCGTCGCCCCGCCAAGCGCGCCCCAGGCCGCGAGGATCACGGCCGTCGAGGTGGCAAGCTCGCGCAGCACGGCATCGAGGAAGCTGCCAGTGTCGTTCATCGCCGGATCTCCAGGAGCGGGATGGAGGTGATCGAGCCGAGCCGCTCGAGGTCGAGCGTCACGTCGAGCGCGTCGGTGTCGAAGCGGACGGGCACGTCGAACTCGAAGCCCGCGGTGACGGCGACGCCCGTGGCGGGAGCCGTGTCGAAGGTCACGACGCCGGTGGTCGTGTCGATGGACCACCCATCCAGTTGCTCCGCGCCGTCAAGCGCGACACGCACCGTGCCGGCGACCGGCTTGGTGATCGTCCGCACCCATGTCTGGCTGCCCGAGGCATAGCGCTTGACCAGCTGAAACGCCGTTGTCACCCCATCGCCGGTGCCGATCGCCTGATCGGTCGGCGCTGGCGTCTGGGACGGCAGGCAGGACTTGTGATCGCCCCAGTCCTTGAACCGGAAGCCATGCAGCCGCCCATTCCGTGCCTCGAAGAAGGCGACGACGGCGGCGAGATCATCGGCGCGGCGGATGCCATAGGCGACGTCGTAGCGGCGGCGCGAGTTGGCCCAGCTCGCATTGCGCTCCTCGTCGCCCGAGGCGAGCTCGACGATCTGCGTCCGCCGCTCGGGCCCGCCGCGCGCGCCGCGACTGATGTTGTCGGGGAACCGGACCTCGTGAAACGCCATCACATGCCCCTCCGCCCGAGCGACACGGCACGGGCGATGTCCGCGGCGACCTGCGTGCGCGACTGGCGGAAGCTCTCGGCGTCACGTGCCATGATGGTGACGTTGACGCCGCCGCCCGCGCCGTAGCTCTGCGACTCGCGCCGCGACAGCACCCGTTCTCCGCGCTGCAGGATCGCGGGCACCTCGTCGTGTCGAAGTCCGGCCATGCCGCCGCCATGCATACGCGGCGCGGCGGCGAAGGCCATGGCCGGGACCATGCGCGAGGGTCCTGCCGATCCGACCATCCCGCCCGCATGCAGGACGTTGGCGAAGATGCCGCCCGCACCGGAGAAGACGCCGGAGAGCGCGTTTGCGATCGGCCCGAGGATGAAGCGCCGCGCCGCCAGCTGCGCGAGATCGGCCAGCAGCGAGGTGACGAGATCGCGGAAGTTCAGCTTGCCGGTCCGCACGAACTGGCCGACGGCGTTCTCGGCCGACTGAAAAGCCCCGACGAGGCTCTGGCCGATATCGCCGCCGATCTCACGCGCCTTGCCGGCGTAGTCCGACAGCGCCGCCGTGACAGCCTGCCAGCCGGTGACGGCGGCCTCGGTCGCGGGCTCCGCGGCAGCAGCCGCAGCCCCGGCCGCCGCGCCTGCATCCGTCGCGGCGCGTCCGGCATCGCCGAGCGCCGTCTCGAGCCGCTCCGCCGCTCCCGTAGCCTCGGTCAGCGCATCGGCACTGGCCTCGTCGGTGCCGCGCACGGCATCGCGCAGGGCCTGCCAACTTTCCAGCGGCGCACGTGCCCCTTCCGCCAGATCGCGCGCGGCGCCTCGATAGACATTCGCGGACTCGAGCGCGCGGGCGGCCGCCTCGGTCAGTCCGAGATCGGGC
>JBKBRG010000197.1:0-5273 GCA_046292325.1 Tabrizicola sp. | reverse complement strand
GTTCGTCTACATGGCCGCCTATGGCGCCAAGCTCGCGTCCCGCAACGCCGTTCTGGGCGGGGCGGAGCGCTACGACAACGCCGCGATGCCGTGGGTGGTGTTCACCGATCCGCAGGTCGCCGGCGTCGGGCTGACCGAGGCGCAGGCGCGCGCCGCGGGTCATGACGTCAAGACCAGTGTGCTGACGCTCGACAACGTGCCCCGCGCGCTCGCCGCCCGCGACACGCGCGGCCTGATCAAGCTCGTCGCGGACCGGGCGACCGACCGCCTCCTGGGCGGCGTGATCATGGCGCCGGAGGGAGCCGACAGTGTCCAGACGCTCGCCATGGCGCTCAAGTTCGGCATGACGACAAAGGCGCTCGGCGAGACGATCTTCCCCTATCTGACCACGGTAGAGGGGCTGAAGCTCGCCGCGCAGACCTTCGACAAGGATGTCGCGAAGCTGTCGTGCTGCGCGGGGTAACCCGAGCCGTCGGTTTCGTGGCTGCCGAGCAAGATTGCGCATCGATGCGATCACAACCTACCCCCCACCCAGTTCGCCACGATCAGCCCCGGCACGCTGTCCAACGCCCGGTCTGCATCCCGCGCCAGATCCAGCCGCTTCGGCAGCTTGACCTGCGGCACCAGCAGGAAGATCGGCGCGGTGACCTTTCCGCGCCCGGTCTTCGACCGCGACACCACCGCCTGGCCTTTCGTGTTCAGCCGCCCCTCGGCGACCAGCAGGCTGGGGCCCGTCCGGCGATAGACGAAACGCAGGCGGAGGCCGCGTCGCCGCTCCCATTCACCGGGGGTGATCCGGCCGCCGCGCAGGGATTTGCCCGCCGCGGGCAGCGGGATCGCCAGCCAGAAGCCGTTCTTCGACCGGATCAGCGGGCCGGTGTCGTGCGCCCCCACGATGACCGGCGCCTTCGACCAGACCAGCGCCGCGGCATCGAGGCTCTCGCCCGACCTCGGGAAGTTCTGACTCCGGATCGAGTTGGCGAGCCGGGGCCCGAGCCCCGCGCCGGTGATCTGCGCGCGCCATGCGCTCTTCAGCCCGGACCCGGCCTCGCGCATCGCGGCCGTCACAGCGCGCTCGCCCGCCGCAACTTCGGCCGCCATCATCGCGACGATGTCGGGATCGATGTCGAGCTTGAGTTTCACGCGGGCCTCAGATCCACGGTCCAGACCAGCCGCTCGCGGTCGCGGACGGGCTCGCCCTGGATGAGGAAAGCGTCGCCGTCGATCTCGATGCGGTCGCCGGGACGCGGGTTCGGCACCTCAGCCACGCGCAGGTCGATCCGGGTGGTCTCGGACCAGATCCGCGCGTCGCCGAAGTCGGTGATCGCATCTGCGCGCCGGGCGACCACGCGCACGAGCACGGGCGCGCCGCCATCGGCGATGTAGACCGCGTCCCGGCCGACGTTCGGATCGGCAAAGAGCGCGCCCACGGCGGCGGCGAAGGCGCTCATCAGAACGCCGCGTTCAGGCGCACCCGGCCAATGGTGTCGCCCGCGCCGCTCGCCACCGCCTCGACGGCCACGCCTACAGGCGTGTTGTCGGTCGCGACCGTGGTGCAGCGCTTGTTGGTATCGTCCCAATAGACCCTGGCGCCGACGGTCCAGGCCTGCGAGCCGACCTTGGTGATGTCGAAGATGCCGACGAGCGCGGTCTCGACGCTCTCGCCGAGGGCGGCGTCTCCGGCGGCGACGCCGAAGATGGAGCCGACGAGCAGGCCATCGCCGGAGGCGACGGCATAGGGCGCGGTCAGGGTGATGGTGTTGCCGGGCTGGACGAAGTTTTTCATGGCGAGGATCCTTTCTCAGACGCGCTGATTGGTCAGGTGTTTTCGGATGCGGCCTGTTTTCAGGGCCGCGACGTGGCTGACGGTCACGCCGAACGCCCCGGCGACCTCCCGGCGGGAGAACCCGGCGCGGAGGCAGTCGAGCATCCGGCTGCATTGGCGATCGGTCAGGCGCGAGAGATGCGAGCGGTCGCCGCAGTGCATCGTGCCGTGATCGCGCTTGTGCTCTATGTTCTCGCGCTGCGTGACAAAGGCGAGGTTCTCGACCCGGTTGTTGGACTTGTCTCCATCGAGATGGGCGACGACCAGTCCCTCCGGTCGCGACCCCAGGAACGTGGTCGCGACCAGAATGTGCAGGGCGATCCGCTGGCGGTTGCCTTCGCCGTCGCGGACCAGCGTGTGGTGCAGATACCCCTCCGGGTCACGCCACGGCTGCCTCAGCGTCCAGTCGCGGCAATCCAGCCAGCGAGACCACGCACCGCGAGGGATCCTGCCCTTGCGATGCGCGCTCCAGACCTGACCGGCCCGGTCGATGTGGTATCCGGGGAAACCGGGGATCGGCACCGCGCCCTGTCGATCATCGATCGTCATGGGAGCCAGCCGGACCTACGCCCCAGGATTTTTGTAGAGGCCGCGCCAGTCGATGGCCTTGGCGCCGAAGTCGAGGCGGCACTTGATCTCGACGCCGTCGACGTCGAAGCCGTTGCGCGTCTCGATATAGGCGCCCTGCTGGCCCTCGAGATAGGCGTACTCGATGGTGTCGACCTGGTTCGGCGAGGCCGCCAGGTACCAGGCCGTCTCGCTCGCCGCGTCCAGCCGCGGCTCGGCAATCGGGGTGAGCGTTCGGATCGATTGCGGCACGACATTGCCGCTCTGCGCCGGCACGAGATTCTGGGCCACGAGCTGCTCGGCCTTCAGCTCCAGCGCGGCCGGCACGATCAGGAAGGCGGGGCGGATGTTCAGCACCGTCTTCTTGTCGAGCCCGGTCTGCTTGCGCATCGCCGCGCGCGCGAGGCCCACGCTGTCCACCCCGAGCGCGGCACCCGTGCCGGCGAGGTTCTTGTGGGTCGCGTGGAACAGCGCAGTGCCGTCGGCCATGGCAGGGTTCGACGTCACGATGTCCCAGACCACGTCCGACTCCAGCTGGGCGATGGAGTTGCCGTACATCGCCGGGATCCGGGTGAAGGCGTCGAGGTCGTCGTTGATCAGCACCTGCCGGGTGATCGCGACGACGCGGCCGTAGGTCTCGATGCGGTAGCTCTCCTTGCTCTCGCCGAGCGTGCCGCGCTTGAACTCGCCGCTCTCGCCGACCTTGAGGAGCTGCGGCGCTTCGCCCAGCTGGACCCGGTGCATCGCCTTGAAGTCGGTCGCCAGCACCTGCCGGCAGAAGAGCGGGAAGGTCCGGGGATAGGCCTCGTAGGCCTGGCGCAGCGTCTTGTTGGTAACGGCCGCGAGGATCTCGGGGAAATCCGAGGTCGAGTGCAGCGCGCGCGTGGCCACCTCGTCGCGCGAGAGGCCGCGGGTGCTGGCGCCCGCCGTCTCGAGGCTTTCGCGGGCCAGCTCCATCAGTGTCATGCCGCGATACTCGCGAGCCGCGTCCTCCAGCGGGAACAGCGTCGGGCTGTAGCGGTGCAGCAGCGCGTTCGAGATCGCCTCGCGCCGCGTGACCGTGGCGTCGCGCCCGCCAAGCGGGATCGAGACATGGGGGAAGGTCCGCGTCTCGTCGGCCTTGGCCGCAACCTGGTCGAGGATCAGCCGGCGCGCCTCGTCGATGGAGACGCCGCGCTTGATGAGGTCGTCGGCGAAGCCGCGCTCGAGATGGAGCTTGTCGGCCAGACCATGGATCGTGGAGACGCGCTCGCGCTCCTGCGCGCGGGCCTCACTGACCAGAGCGTCGGTGTCGATGCTGCGGGCCCGATCCTCCGGCGCCATGTCGGGCGCGGGCTTCGTCGCCTTGGGCCTGGTGTCGGCGGCGCGGGTCTGCGTGTCGGCAGCGCCGGTCTTGTCGTCGGTCATGCTCGTCTCCTCGGGCACTGCGGTGTCACTCGTCTGTTCGGCCGTCTCGGCCGTGGTCGCGGTCCTGTCGGTCATCGGGGATGCTCCTTCGCTGGTGGGGGCGTCCCGGCGGTGGAGGACGCAAGTCTCGTGTTCGCGGTGCGCGCGGAAGCCGGCGGCGGGATCGGCGCCCACGGGCACGGCGGAGATCTCGAACGGGGTCCAGTCCACCGCGCGCCAGAGTTCCCGCTGGCCGTCGGGCTTCGAGATCTCGAAACGGTGCACCTGGTAGCCAATGGAGACCGCGCGGATGTGTCCGGCCTCGATGTCGCGCCAGATGTCGCCCACGGCATCGCGCTCGGAGAGGCGGATGCGGGCGATGCCCTGTCCGTTCTCGATCCGCGCCGAGCCCGGCACGACCGAGCCGATCACCGCGTCGAGATCGTGCGCCTCGTGCACCTTCAGGAAGGGCGCGCCCGCGTTCAGCCGCTCGAGCCGCACATGCTCGGGCGCCATGCTGAGCTCCTCGTCATGCGGCTCGCCAAAGAGCGATGCGCGCCGCACCCGCGCGCCGGTCGACCAGATCACCTCGACGCTGCGGGTCTCGGGGTCGATGCTGGCAGGCCGCAGCTCCGCCGACCGGCGAAACGCCGGCAGTTCGATCATCTGCTCCATCATTGGTTCCTCGTCAGTTCCCGTCGCCGTCCACGTTCTTCGGATCGGTCGCGGGGTCGGCCGGCGCATTGGACTGCGCGCTGCCGGTCTTGGTGACGCGGCGCGGGTCGCTGTCGAGCACGAGGCCCAGTTCGTCGAGCTTGGCGTTCGTGGCCGCGATCTCGGCCAGCACCGCGTCGGGGTTGCGGCCCTGCCGGGCAATGGCCTCGGCCAGCGTCATCGTGCCGGAGCGGATGGCGAGCAGGTCCGCCATCGCGTCCTTCTGCGGATCGACCGCCTCGAACTTCGGCGGCGACCATTCCACCGGCACGTCGGGCGTCGGGATGCGCCCCGCCGCCCACGCAGCCTCCGTGAACCAGCGCCAGACCGGCGCGCAGAACATCGGGATGAAGAGCTGCCACTGCACCGCGTCGATCATCCGGCGGAACTCCACGAGCCCCGCGCGGATCGACGAGTAGTTCACCTGGCTGAGATCCCCGGTCAGCAATTCGTAGGGCACCCGAAACCCGGCGGCGATGGTGTGCAGGCTGGCGCGCTTGTATTCGCCATAGCCGCCCGTGGCGGAGGGCTGGTTGAAACGGATGTCCTTGCCCCCGCGCGCATAGGCGATCAGCCCCGGCTCGAACTGCTCGACCCGGTTGCCGTCGGCGTCGACCACCGCCGGCGCGATGCCCTGCTGGGCTTCCTCGTCGCCAAAGACGATGGCGGTGACGCAGGCCTCGGTCTTCTTGCGCACGATCTCCGCCACCTCGTAGTCGTCAAGGTCGCGCAGGGCCCGGATCACCGGCGCGCCCCAGGGCACGCCGCGCGCCTGCGTGCG
>JBKBRG010000196.1:0-5288 GCA_046292325.1 Tabrizicola sp. | reverse complement strand
AGTCGCCGTTCTTGCCGACCGGGATCTTGAAGTCGAACTCGTCATAGCATTCGTAGGGCTGGGCACGCCGCAGGTCCCAGGCAAGGCCCGAGCCGCGCACCATGACCCCCGAATAGCCCCAGTCCAGGATGTCCTTCTCGGTCACGATGCCGATATCGGCGTTGCGCTGCTTGAAGATGCGGTTTTCGGTCAGCAACCCGTCGATGTCGTCCAGCACCTTGGGGAAGGCTTCTGCCCAGGCGTCGATGTCATCGATCAGCTGCGGCGTCAGGTCCTGATGCACGCCGCCCGGCCGGAAATAGGCCGCATGCAGCCGCGCCCCGCAGGCGCGCTCGTAGAAGACCATCAGCTTCTCGCGCTCCTCGAAGCCCCAGAGCGGCGGCGTCAGCGCGCCCACGTCCATCGCCTGCGTGGTGACGTTGAGAAGATGGTTCAGGATGCGCCCGATCTCGGAATAGAGCACGCGGATCAGGCTGGCGCGGCGCGGCACGACCGTGCCGGTCAGCCGCTCGATCGCCAGGCACCAGGCATGTTCCTGGTTCATCGGCGCCACATAGTCGAGGCGGTCGAAATAGGGCAGGTTCTGCAGATAGGTGCGGCTTTCCATCAGCTTCTCGGTGCCGCGGTGCAGAAGGCCGATATGCGGGTCGCAGCGTTCGACGATCTCGCCGTCCAGTTCCAGCACCAGACGCAGCACGCCATGCGCCGCCGGGTGCTGCGGCCCGAAGTTGATGTTGAAATTGCGGATGCGCTGTTCGCCCGTCTCGAGGTCGACCGAGCCGTCGTCGTAGGTGTTCCTGCGGATATCGCCGTCCATCATGCCACCGCCTTTTCCGCCTTGGCCATCGCCTTCGGCACGAATTTCTCCCACCGGACGACGGCGCGCTGATGCCGCCCCTCGCCGATCATGTCCACCCCGTCATGCGCCCGGCACCGGAACCAGACGAACCTGCCGTCGATGTCGGTCACTTCGCTTTCCACCGTCACCGCCAGACCGGGCGGGGTGGGCGCGACATGGCTGAACTCGACATGCGTGCCCAACGACCCTTCGCCGTCCTCGTAATAGGGCGCGATCTGTTCCACGCAGGCCCATTCCATCAGTCCGACCAAATAGCCCGTGGCCAGCACCGCCGGCATCTCCTGGAAGCGCGCGGCCTCGGGATAGAGCGCCGGCACCGTGTGCTGCGGCCCGATCCGGTGACGGAACACCGCCCGGTCGCCTATGGCGAGGCCCGGTTTCACTTCGTCTCCGCCTTCTGGTCGCCGGGAAGGATGTAGTCCGCGCCTTCCCAGGGGCTCATGAAGTCGAACTGCCGGTATTCCTGAACCAGCTTCACCGGCTCGTAGACCACGCGCTTCAGCGCCTCGTCGTAGCGGACCTCGGTGTAGCCCGTGGTCGGGAAGTCCTTGCGCAGCGGATAGCCGCGGAACCCGTAGTCCGTCAGGATGCGCCGCAGGTCCGGATGGCCCGAGAAGAGGATGCCGAACATGTCGAACACCTCGCGCTCGAACCAGTTGGCGCTGGGGTGGATGGCGGTCAGCGAGGGCACCATCTCGTCCTCGCGCACCGCGACCTTCACGCGGATCCGGTGATTCCGGTACATCGACAGGAAGTGGTAGACCACGTCGAAGCGCTGCGGCCGTTCCGGGTGATCAACCGCAGTGATGTCCACCAGGGTCGAGAAGCGGCACGAGGCATCGTCGCGCAGGAATTCGGCCAGTTCTTCCAGATTGGCCAGGTTCGCCACCACCGTCAGCTCGCCGAAGGCGATCGCTGTCGAGACCACGGCCTCGGGCTGCTTCAGCTCGATGATGCCGGCCAGTTCCTGAAGGGCTTCGCTCATGATTACCTCACCAGGGTGCCGGTGCGGCGGATCTTCCGCTGCAACTGAAGGATGCCATAGAGCAGCGCCTCGGCCGTGGGCGGGCAACCGGGGACATAGACATCGACCGGCACGATCCGGTCGCAGCCGCGCACCACCGAATAGCTGTAGTGATAGTAGCCGCCGCCATTGGCGCAGGACCCCATGCTGATCACATAGCGCGGCTCGGGCATCTGGTCATAGACCTTGCGCAGCGCGGGCGCCATCTTGTTGGTCAGCGTGCCGGCGACGATCATCAGGTCGGACTGGCGCGGCGAGGCGCGCGGCGCGGTGCCGAAGCGTTCCAGGTCATAGCGCGGCATCGAGGTATGCATCATCTCGACCGCGCAGCAGGCCAGACCGAAGGTCATCCAGTGCAGCGACCCGATCCGCGCCCAGTTGATGATGTCCTCGGTGGACGTGAGGATGAACCCCTTGTCCGAAAGTTCGCGGTTCAGGGCCTGGACGGCGACCTCGTGGTCGGCGCCAGCGGCATTGCCGGTCATCACTCCCATTCCAGGGCCCCCTTCTTCCATTCGTAGGCAAACCCGACCGTCAGCACGGCCAGGAACAGCATCATCGACCAGAAGGCCGCCATGCCGATCTCCCCGAAGGCCACCGCCCAGGGGAACAGGAACGCCACTTCAAGGTCGAAGATGATGAACAGGATCGACACCAGATAGAACCGCACGTCGAACTTCATCCGCGCATCGTCGAAGGCGTTGAAGCCGCATTCGTAGGCGCTGACCTTCTCGGGATCCGGGTTGCGGACCGCCAGGACGGCTGCTGCCAGGATCAGCACCAGGCCCAGTCCGACGGCGACGGCAAGAAGGATGAGGATGGGCAGATACTCTCGGAGGATCAGGTCCACGAGGGGGCTCCTTGACTGCTGGCGGCGCGCGTGCGGGCGGGCATGTCGGCCCGCCGTGTCTCCCCGCCCGTTTACTCTGAGGCCCTGCCGGGGTCAACCGAAGGTGGGCCCGAATCCGGGCTTTGCAGGTGCAGAAATTTCGTGGCTCCAGCCGCTTCACCAAGCCCGCCGGGGGGGCCGGTTCCCCCTACCTTGACCGCGCCGGCGCCCCCGCCTTTCCTGCCGCCAGCACGAAAGGACCGCCCCCATGCCCCCCAGCCTGCCTTCAGCCCTGCTTCTGTCTCTTGCAGCCGGCGGCGCCGCCGCGCAGACCTGCGCCGTCGATCTTGCCGCCGTCGAGGCGCGCATCGCCGAGCTTGCGCCGAGCCACTCTGGCATCCTGTCGGACATCCGCTGCGATGCCCCCGCCAACCCGGCGCATGTCCTGATGTGCGGCGGGTCGGCAGGCGCGGATGACACGCTCTGGCGCATGGGGCGGCTGGACGATCTGGCCTGGGTCCATGCGGTCGAGAACGCGACCGGCCAGGACGTGGACGAGACGAACCCGCCCCGCGATTCCGAATTTCAGGCCCGCCGCGACGCCTGCACCGATGCGGCCTGTCTGTGCGGCGTGCTGATCCAGCACACCAACGACAGCCTCGGCGGCACCTCACCCTATCCGCAGGACTACTGACACCAGCTGCCGCGCAACCCGCCCGCGTAGAGCCGCGCATGGCCCGCCCGGATCATCAGGCGGGCCAGATCCACCCCGTCCAGCTCCATCCGCATCAGCGCCCGGCCATACGGGTCCGTCCCCTCGCGCCGCAGCACGATTCGGTCGGCCCTGCGGATCAGCGTCCGCAAGGCCCAGCTTGCCCGTTCCGCCGCCACGAACTCGGAAAGGCAGCCGGGCGAATACCTTTCCGGCGTGTCAAAGCCCAGAAGCCGCGCGCTGATCATTCCCTCCTCGGCACAGATCAGCGACACCGTGTCCCCGTCCACCACCCGGAAGATCCGGCAGTCCCCCGCCCCATCGACAGCCGCACGGGTCGCGGCGTTGATCAGGTCGGCCACCGTGGGCACGATCACCAGCCCCGCCAGCGCCAGCCCCATCACCGCCTTCAGGTAAAAGCGCGGATCCGCGATCCGGCGCAGGCCCCGCGTCAGCGCCCCCGCCGGCCGCGCCGGGCGGAACAGCCAGCCCATCAATCCGCTTCCGGCGCCACCACCGGGGCAAGATCCCGCGCCGCCGCAGCCGCGCGGACCTCCTCGGCGATGATGCGGGCGATCTGCGCCACGTCCTCGGTCGAGAAGGTCAGCGGCAGCCGCATGTCGATCAGCCCGGCCAGCACCCGATCGCTCTGCGGCAGGGGTTCGGGCGCGGCATAGCGCCAATGCGCGTAGCGGCTGGTAAATCCCTGCGGCTCGGCCGCGCCGAACCATTTCAGCTCCACCCCCCGCGCGGCGGCCCCGGCGACGAAGGCGGCCACCCGCGCCGCCTCCCAGCCCGGCAGCAGGAACTGGAAGGAGGACCCCACATAGTCCTCGTGCTGTGGCCTTTCGATCAGCTTCAGCCCCGGCAGGCCCGCAAGCCCCCGCTCCATCCCCTGGTAAAGCCGCCGCCAGCGCGCCCGGCGGTCATCCAGCAGCCCGATCTGCGGCCGCAGGATCGCCGCGCGAAGGTTGTCCATCCGGGACGAGACGTTCGGCACCTCCAGCCGCAGCGCCTCGAACACCTCCGGCGGGGGCGCGGCGCGGTGGCGGGCCTAGAGCATGTAGGACCCCGACAACAGCACCGCCCGCGCCGCCAGCTCGGCATCGTCGGTGACCAGAAGCCCCCCCTCGCCGCTGTTCATGTGCTTGTAGGTCTGCGTCGAGTAGCAGCCGATGGCCCCATGGCGGCCCGAAGGCACGCCCTTCCACTTCGCCCCCATCGTATGCGCGCAATCCTCGATCACCCGCAGGCCCAGCCGGTCGGCCAGCGCCATCAGCGCATCCATGTCGCAGACATGGCCCCGCATGTGGCTCAGAAGCAGCACCCGCGCGCCCGAAGCCTGCGCCTGCGCTTGCAGATGCGCAAGGTCGATGGTCAGATCCTCGGTCACCTCGACGAAGACTGGCCTCGCGCCCAGGCTCGCGATCGCCCCCGGCACCGGGGCCAGGGTGAAGGCGTTCGACAGCACGGGCTCGCCCGGCTTAACCTGCAACGCCCGCAAGGCACAGGCCATCGCCGCCCCGCCAGAGGCAAGCGCCAGACAGTATCTCGCACCGACATAGGCCGCGAACTCCTCCTCCAGAGCTGCGGTCTCGGCGACCTCTCCGGCCACCGTGTTGTAACGGTGCAACCGCCCGTGCCGCAGCACGGCCATCGCCGCGTCGATCCCGGCTTCGGGGATCGGCTCCTGCTGGGTGAAACTGCCGCGGAACGTCTCGTTCATGCCTTCTCGGACCTCTCCAGACTCAGGAACAGCGCCGTCGTCAGCGCCAGGAACCCCGCCGCCACCCAATAGGCAACGTCCGTCGACCGCCAGGCCCGCCCCTCGGCCCAAAAATGCCCGAAGATGAAGGCGAAGAAC
>JBKBRG010000195.1:681-5325 GCA_046292325.1 Tabrizicola sp. | reverse complement strand
AGACGGCAAAACGCCAGAGACTGGTGCCGACCAGCGCCGGGATCAGGTTCGCGATGAAGAAGGGCACCAGCGGCACGAGGCGCATCAGGAACAGGACCGACCATTCGTTCTCGCGCAGGCCGGCCTGCAACCGCGCCGCCCTGCCGCCAGCCCCCTCCAGCTTGCGCGACAGGGCCTCGCCGAAGCCGGAGCGCGCCGCCAGGAAGATCAGGACCGCCCCGGTTCCGGCGCCCAGAACGTTGTAGATGACCCCAGGGAACAGACCGAACAGGAACCCGCCGGTCAGCGTGGCCACGGTCCCGCCCGGCAGGCTGAGGCCGACAATGGCGACATAGGCCGCAAGGAAGGCCAGCACCGACCACAGGTAATGCGCGTCGCGATAGGCCAGCAGCTCGTCGCGGTGACGCGCAAGGGCCTCGAAACTCAGGTCGTCGCGCAGGATCACGGCCCCGACCAGCGCCGCGCCCAGGATCACCAGGATCGGCAGGCGGCGCAGCCAGCTTGAGGACGAACGGGCGGGTGTCACGGGGGCTCCTTGCATGGGGCCTGACCATGGACCAGCTTGGCGCGACGCGACAGGGGGTTCACGCGGCCTTGATCCCGGTCGGCCCAAACCCGGCGGGGTTGCAACATTTCTTGCGGCTGGCCGCGGAAATGTTGCAGGAAATCCGCCCGCGCCACGTTGACTTGGTCCGCGACCGCCCGTAAATGACGGGCTTCAAGTTACCGGCCCTCGAATCCGCAAGGGGTTCGGGTCACGTCTGATGGAGAGCCGCGATGAAGCGCACCTTTCAACCGTCGAACCTGGTTCGCAAGCGCCGCCACGGCTTTCGGGCGCGCATGGCCACCAAGAACGGCCGTCTGGTCCTGGCCGCCCGCCGCGCCAAGGGCCGTCACAAGCTGACCGCCTGATTGTCCGCCCGCGAGGGCGTCCGGGTTTGCTCATGACACCGCCGGAGACCCAGGGCCAAGGCATTGCCGCCGAAGCGCCCGCAGGGTCTCTGGCGGTTTCGCTTTGCGTGCTGCGCAAGCGCGCCGACTACCTGAAGGCCGCCTCGGCGCGGCGGCAGGGGACGGCCGGCTTCCTGCTCCAGGCTCGCGACCGGGCGGACGGAACGTCCGAGGTGCGCGTGGGCTTTACCGCCTCGAAGAAGATCGGCAACGCCGTCCTGCGCAACCGCGCCAAGCGCCGGCTGCGCGCGCTGTCGCGGGAAGTGCTGGCCCCAGCAGCGCGACCGGGCTGGGACTATGTCCTGGTCGCGCGCCCGGAGGCCACGGTCGCCCGTCCCTATGCCGAGCTTTGTGCCGACCTTCGGCAGGCGCTTGCCACGGTCCACCGGGGGCGGAAATGACGCCGCTTGCGCGGCTGGTTGCGCTGCCGGTGCGGGCCTACCGGCTGCTCCTGTCGCCCTGGGTCGGCCACGGCTGCCGGTTCCAGCCGACCTGCTCTGCCTATGCGCTGGAGGCGCTGGAACGGCATGGGGCCGTGAAGGGCAGCTACCTTGCGGCCCGCCGGATCTGCCGCTGTCATCCCTGGGGCGGGCACGGCTATGACCCGGTGCCGGGGGCAGACCCGCACCACGACGCGGAACACTAGCGGCGGGCGGCAGATCCTGCGAAGGATCCTGGTGGCTATTCCATCGTCGCGATCAGGGCGCGGAGGGTCTCGATCCCCTCGCCCTTCTCGGAACTTGTCACCACGATCTCGGGGTAGGCCGCCGGATGCTTGCCCAGCGCGCCCTTGACCTGTTCGATCACCGCGGCGCGCTCGCTGCGGTTGATCTTGTCCACCTTGGTCAGCACCACCTGGAAGGTCACGGCGGTGCGGTCCAGAAGCGTCAGGATCTCCTCGTCCACCGCCTTGACCCCGTGACGCGCGTCGATCAGCACGAAGGCACGCCGCAACGTCGGCCGGCCCGACAGATACTGCTTCAGAAGCGCCTGCCACCTGGCGACGATGGCCACCGGCGCTTCGGCGAAACCATAGCCGGGCAGGTCCACCAGATAGCGCGCCTCGCCCAGGGCGAAATAGTTGATCTCCTGCGTCCGCCCGGGGGTGTTCGAGGCCCGTGCCAGCGTCTTGCGCCCGGTCAGGGCGTTGATCAGGCTGGATTTCCCGACATTCGACCGTCCGGCGAAGCAGACCTCCAGGCGATCCGCCGGGGGCAGGCCGGACATGGCGACCACGCCCTTGACGAAGGTGACGGGCCCGGCGAACAGAAGCCGCCCGGCCTCGCGCGCGGCCGCGTCCGGTTCGGGCGTCAGGGTGAAGGCCATGCTCATCCGCGCACCTCGTCGCCAGGGGCGATCCGGCCGCCCGCGATCACCCGGGCGAACACCCCGAAATCGGTATGGCCATAGCCGGCTTCCAGCGCCCCCATCGTGTCGGCGTCCTGCACGCCGGTCTCGGAGTTCGCCCCGGTCGCCCGGCAGCGGCCGATCGGTGCCTCGATGCGCAGCCGCGCGGCGCCCATCACGATCTCTTTCCCGATCAGGTCCAGTTCGGCCCAGGGCGCCCAGCCCTCGACCCAGACGTTGCCGCGAAAGCGGTGGGGCGAAAGCGCCATGCCCATCCGGGCGGACAGGTCGGCCAGCGACGCGGTGGAGTTGATCGAGATCAGCGGCTGGTCCTGGTCGGTCAGCGCCTGTCCCGGCACCCGGATCACCCGGGCGGGTTCGGGGCGGTTCGCCGGCCAGAGCGGGCGCAGCCAGTCGATCAGCCGCGCGGCATCGTCCGGCTCGTCGGGGCGGAAGCGCTCGGTCGGGCGGCGCGGGTGGCTGAGCGTGACCTCGCCCCGCTCGGGGTCGGAGACGCAGGCCACGGCCATCAGTTCGGCCGAACCCCAGCCGCGCAGGAACTGAAGTTTCGGCGCCCAGGCGGGCGGCTCGGTCAGGCGGGCGGCGGCATGGGCCACGGCCCAGACCCGGTCGAAGGGAAAGGCCGCCCCGGCGGTCAGCAGGGCTTCGGCCACGGTCTCGTAGCCCGCGGACTTGATCGGGTGGCGCACCAGCCGCGCGATATGCCCCCCGACAGGCCGTGTCACTTCCGGCCCTTCTTCGGCGCCGGGGCAGGGGAGGTCGCAGCCTTGGCCTTGGCTTCGGCCCGCGCGGCTCTGGCCGACCGGATGTTGCCGAAGATGTCGGGGCGTTTGCCGTGGCTCCACATGATCAGATACTGCTGAACGAAGGTGATCGTGTTGTTGGTGATCCAGTAGATCACCAGCCCGCTGGCGAAACCGCCCAGCATGAACATGAACACCCAGGGCATCCAGGCGAAGATCGAGGCCTGCACCGGATCGGTCGGCGCCGGGTTCAGCTTCTGTTGCAGCCACATGGTGATGCCCAGAAGGATCGGCAGCACGCCGACGAACACCAGATGCAGCAGCGTTCCGGTGGCCGGAGCATCCCAGGGCAGCAGGCCGAAGAGGTTGAACAGCGAGGACGGATCGGGCGCCGACAGGTCCTTGAGCCAGCCGAAGAAGGGCGCGTGACGCAGTTCGATGGTGACGAAGATCACCTTGTAGAGCGCAAAGAAGATCGGGATCTGGATCAGGATCGGCAGGCAGCCCGCCGCAGGGTTGACCTTCTTGTCCTTGTAAAGCTGCATCATCTCGCGTTGCAGCTTCTGCTTGTCATCGCCCGCGCGTTCCTTCAGCGCCTCCATCTCGGGCTGCAATTCCTTCATCCGCGCCATCGAGACATAGGACTTGTAGGCCAGAGGCAGCACCAGGAACTTCAGGAAGAAGGTCAGCGCGATGATCGCCCAGCCCATGTTGCCGATCTGCGCGTTCAGCCAATGCAGGACGGCGAAGATCGGCTTGGTCAGGAAGTAGAACCAGCCCCAGTCGATCGAGTCGAGGAAGCCGGGGATGCCGCCTTCGCGTTCATAGGCGCGAATCGTGGCCCATTCCTTGGCCCCGGCGAAGAAGCGCATCGAGCTGGTCGCCGTCGCCCCCGCAGCCAGCGAGATGACCGGCTCGCGCACCTCGGCCTGATAGATCCCGGCGTTCGGGACGTATTTCAGCACCGACTTGAACGGCTTGCCCTGTTCCGGGATCAGCGTCGTCATCCAGTAATGGTCGGTGAATCCGATCCAGCCGTCGGTCGTGGCTTCGGTCACCATGGCCGGCAGGCCGCCCTCGCGCGGGTCGGGGTCAAGGCTGGTGATGTCGGAATAGTCGGTTTCGGTGCGGATCCCGTCCTCGCGCTGGATCGCGCCTTCGTGCACCACGAAGATGTTCTGCAACTTGGGCAGTCCGTGCCGCGCGATGATGCCGTAGGGCTGCAACGCGACGGCGGCGCCCGAGCCGTTTTCGACCGTGTCCGTCACCGTGAACATGAAATCCTCATCCACCGCGATCTCGCGGCGGAAGGTCAGCCCCTTGCCGTTGTCCCAGCGCAGCACGACCGGCGCGGTCGAGGTCAGCGTGGCATTGCCTTCCACCGTCCACAGCGTCGTGGCGTCCGGAACCTCGCCGGCCTGAAGCCCGGTTCCCGGCAGCCAGCCGAAGACAGAGTAATAGGCCAGATCCTCACCCACCGGTGCCAGCAGCCGCACTGTCGGCGAGGTCGGCGACAGGTCCTCGCGGTAGGTCTTCAGCGACAGGTCGTCGATCCGGCCGCCCCGCAGCGACAGCGAGCCCG
>JBKBRG010000195.1:0-671 GCA_046292325.1 Tabrizicola sp. | reverse complement strand
AGTCGATGGCGACGCGCGGCGCTTCGGGTGCGGGGGTCGTCTCGGTCTGCACGGTCGCGTCGGGGGCGGGCGTCGGCACCGCGACATCGCCAGTCGCGCCGGCGGCGGTCTCGGTCGGTGCGGTCAGCGGCGGCTCGGGCGGAGGGAACAGCACGAACCAGACGATCATCACCGCCGCGCTCAGAACCATCGCCAGGATCAGGTTCTTGTTGTTCTGCTCTTCCATCTGCCCGCCACCATGCCGATCTTTGGATCAGCGGTGCTTCAACGACAGCACCGGCCAAAGGTCAAGCAGTTTCGCCCCGAACACCGGCGCCGGCCGTTCAAATCTGGGGGTTCTTCGGGCCGGCACCGCCCGAGGCCTTGCGTTCCAGCCGATAGCTGCCCTCGGGCAGGTTCAGCGCCGCTGCCAGATCGCGCACCTGAGTCAGCGACAGGGTGATGCGCAGCACTTCGTCCGTCTGCGGATCGGCCTGTTCGACCGTGACGCAATCCTCGAAGGCATTGATGACCACATCCTCCATCAGGGGCAGATCGCCGCCCTCGTCAACCAGGGTGATCACGGTGGCGTCGAATTCGTGCTCGATGGTGAACATGCCGCAAGGCTAGCCGGGGTGCGCCGCTTCGGCAACGGCAAAGGCGTCATGACACCTCTGTGAGGCGGTCTTTCC
>JBKBRG010000194.1:0-5336 GCA_046292325.1 Tabrizicola sp. | reverse complement strand
GCCCAGCTTGACGAAGTCCACCATCATCACCGCGATTTCGGCCACCAGGATCAGTCCCCTGGCCAACTGCACCCAGGGGAAATGCGACCTTGCGGCAGCGGCAAGACCGCCCTGCGACCGGGCGGCAAGGGCCATGACGAAGAAGGCGAAGAACCAGAAGCGGATCATCACCACCATCGTCACCGCGTAATGCGACCCCAGGTGGCGCGAGATCCCGTCCTGCGCGGCAAAGACCAGCGTCGTGGCGATCATCAGCCAGATGCCGGCCCTGGTGTTCTGTTGCGTCGTCATGGCCGTGGCTGGCTATCACCTGCCGCCCGGCTGCGAAAGAGCGGTCATTCGGCGCGGGCCAGGGGGCCGGTTCCGATCCGAAGTCCTGATTAACCGGCAATTAACCGTTCGGCGCCTAGCGTTCGTTAAAGTTGAGTCCTTTCAGGAAAGCTTGCGGCATGGGCGATCTGGCGATGATCCTGGGCATGGTGCTTGCGGCCTTTCTGGTCGCCCTGTCGGCCCTGGTCCTGATGCAGGCCTGGCTCGACCGCCACCCGGCGCAGGTCGCCAGCATTTTCGCAACAACTCCGGCGCAGATCGCCTTCCTGTTCGACGGCGAGCGGCTGATCGACGCCTCGCCGGCGGCGCGCGCGGTGCTGCCGGAAGGCGAGGACCAGCGCGCCTGGGGTCGGCTCATGGCGCGCTTCGGTCCCGATTTTCCCGGCCTGGCAGAGCGGCTGGCAAGCCTTCCCCGCACCGGCCAGATCAGGATCGCCTCGCATCCCGGGACCAGTCCTCCGCTGGTTCTGAAGGCCGAACTGCGCTCGGGTCTCCTGCATCTTGCGGTGGAGGCGGGGCAGACAGGGCTTCCGAACGACCCGCAGACGGCTCTCGCCGACGCCGCCACCGCTGCGGCGCTTCAGAACGAGGTGTTGACGCAGCGCGCGATCTTGTCGCGGGCACCCGTCCTGCTCTGGAAGGAGGCCGCCGATGGTGCCGTGGTATGGGCCAACCACGCCTACCTGATCCGCGCGGTCGAGCTTCTGCCCGAGGGCGAGGATCTGTCCTGGCCCCTGCCGAAGCTGTTCGACCGGGCAGCCGGAACCTCGGCGCGGCTGAAGCTGCAGATGCCCAGCGGCGCGGAATGGTTCGACCTGGTGCAGGTGCCAGCGGGGGAAGAAACGCTGTGCTATGCCCAGGCCGCCGACAAGGCGGTGCAGGCCGAAACCGCCCTGCGCGAGTTCATGCAGACCCTGACCAAGACCTTCGCCGACCTGCCGATCGGCCTGGCGATCTTCGACCGTTCGCGCTGTCTGCAGATGTTCAACCCGGCGCTGACCGACCTGACCAAGCTGCCGCCCGAGATGCTGATCGCCCGGCCCTCGCTGAATGCCTTCCTCGACGCGATGCGCGCCCGCTCCATGATCCCCGAGCCGCGCGACTACCGCAGCTGGCGCAAGCAGCTCGCGCGGCTGGAGGAAGAGGCCAGCATGGGCATCTTCGAGGAAACCTGGAGCCTGCCGGGAGGCCTGACCTATCGCGTCATCGGCCGCCCGCATCCGAACGGCGCGCTGGCCTTCATGTTCGAGGACATCTCGAGCGAGATGAGCCGAACCCGCCGCTATCGCGCCGATCTGGAGCTGGGCCAGTCGGTGATCGACGCGGTCGAGGACGGGGTCGCCGTCTTTTCGCAGGGTGGACAGCTGGTGATGTCGAACGCGGCCTATGCCCGGCTCTGGCAGCACGACCCGCAGGTGCTGCTGTCCGAGGCGAGCATCACCACCCTGTCGGCCTGGTGGCGCGAGCATTCCGCACCGACGCTGCTCTGGGACGATGCCGCCGACTTCGTGACCAGCGACGGGGACCGCACGCCCTGGGAAGGCGATGCGCGGCTTCTGGACGGGCGGCTGGTCTCCTGCCGGTTCCGGCCGCTGACCGGGGGGGCCACGATGGTCACGTTCCGGCATCAGGTCGCGGCACCTCTGACCACGGTTCCCGACCGCCGGCTGCGCGAGGAGCTGACGGCCTGAGGCTTGCAGCGGCAGTCGGGGCGGCTACAGTCGCGGCATGTCCGCCGAGCCCCTTCCTGATCCGACCCTCGACCTTCCCGACGCGACCTCGACAGAGGCGCTGGGCCGCAGGCTGGCGGCGCTGGCGCGGCCGGGCGACGTGGTGCTTCTGGAAGGCCCGATCGGCGCGGGGAAAAGCTGCCTGGCCCGCGCCTTCATCCGCGCAAGACTGGGCGAGGCCGAGGACGTGCCGTCGCCGACCTTCACCCTGGTGCAGGTCTATCCCGATGCGGACGGCGAGATCTGGCACGCCGATCTCTACCGTCTGACCCACCCGGACGAGGTCTGGGAACTGGGGCTGGACCAGGCCTTCGAGACGGCGATCTGTCTGGTCGAATGGCCCGACCGGCTGGGAAGCCACCGCCCTCCGGGGGCACTGACGATCCGGCTGGAGGCTGCGGGAGAAGGGCGCCGCGCCAGCATCAGCGGCGGACGGGACGGACTGGCAGGGGCGCTCGTGCATGGCTGACCGCGCGGCAGAGCTGACCGCCTTCCTCGACCGGGCCGGCTGGGGCGCCGCCGAGCGCCGGCATCTGGCGGGCGACGCTTCGGACCGGCGCTACGAGCGGCTGCGACTGGGCGCGGCGACGGCGGTCCTGATGGACAACCCGCCCGGCGGGGCGGACGACCCTGTGGCCTTCTCGGCCATGGCCCGGCATCTGCGCGGGCTGGGCCTGTCCGCGCCGCGCGTGCTGGCCGAGGACCTGTCGCGCGGCTTCCTGCTGCTGGAGGATCTGGGCGACGACCTCTTCGCCCGCCTGATCGCCGCCGACCCGACCCGCGAGGCCGAACTGTATGCCGCGGCCGTCGATGCCCTCCTGCATCTCCAGTCCGCCCCTCCGCCCGCTGGCCTGCCGGATCTCGCTGCCGCCGACTGGGCCGGCGCCGCCGCCTTTGCGCTGGACTGGTATGCCCGCGCGGCGACCGGCATCAGCCCGGATCCGTCGGAGTTCCTCGCCGCCCTGACCGATGTGCTTGCGGCCCGTGCCGACGGCCCGCGCGTGCTGATCCTGCGCGATTTTCATGCCGAGAACCTGATATGGCTGCCCGCCCGGCCGGGGCTGTCGCGGGTGGGGCTGCTCGATTTCCAGCTCGGCCAGCTGGGCCAGCCGGGATATGATCTGGTCTCGCTGTTGCAGGACGCGCGCCGGGATGTCGGGCAAGACACCGAGGCCAGGATGATTGCCCGTTTCGTCGCGGCCAGGGGGGCCGATCCGCAGGCCTTTGCCGCCCATTGCGCCGCAGTTGGCGCGCAGCGGGCATTGCGCATCCTCGGGGTCTTCGTGCGGCTGGCGCTGGTGGCGGGCAAGCCCGGCTATCTGCCGCTGATCCCGCGCGTCTGGGGCCATCTGCAACGGAACCTCAGCCATCCCGCCCTGGCCGGGCTGCGCGCCGTCTGCGACCGGCTTCTGCCCCCGCCAAGCCCCGAAACCCTGCACAGGATCCGCGCCGCATGTCCGCCTATCCCTTCCCGCTGATGCTTTTCGCTGCGGGCTTCGGCACGCGGATGGGCGCATTGACCGCCGACCGGCCGAAGCCCCTGATCCCGGTCGCGGGCCGGGCGCTGATCGACCATGCGCTGGACGTGGCGCAGGGGGCCGGCGTGGACCGGATCGTCGTCAATACCCATTACCGGGCCGAGCAGCTGGCAGCCCATCTTGCCGGGCGCGGCGTGGCGATCAGCCACGAGGCGGACCGGATCCTCGAGACCGGCGGCGGGCTCAAGGCCGCGATGCCGCTTTTGGGCGAGGGGCCGGTGGCGGTGCTGAACAGCGACGGAATCTGGACCGGTCCGAACCCCCTGCGCACGCTTGCCGCCGCCTGGGACGCAAGCCGCATGGAGGCGCTTCTTCTTCTCCTCCCGCTCGACCGCGCGCGGGCGCACGGGCCGAAGGGGGATTTCCGGCTGGACGCCGAAGGGCGACTGTCGCGCGGGCAGGGGGACGAGGATCACGTCTACATCGGCGCCCAGATCCTGAAGCCGGACCGGATCCGGGCGATGCCCGAGCAGGTCTTTTCGCTGAACCGCCCCTGGGATGCGATGATTGCCGCCGGCACCGCCTATGGCGTCCTCCATCCCGGCGACTGGTGCGATGTCGGCCACCCCGCCGGCATTGCCGAGGCCGAAGCCCTGCTGCACTCTGCCCGCCATGACTGACCCGCGTCCGATCTTCGCCCTGCCGCCCGGCGCCGATTTCCCGGCCGAGCTGGTGTCAGGGCTGATCGCCCGCATGGCCTGCCAGCCGCCCGAGGCCATGGCGAAGGTCACGCTGATCCTGAACACCCAGCGGATGCGGCGGCGGGTGACCGACTGCCTGCTGGCACAGGGTGCCCGGTTCCTGCCGCGCCTGATGCTGGTGACCGAGGCCGCGCTTCTGTCCGACCTGGCCCTGCCGCGCCCGACCTCGCCCCTGCGGCGGCGGCTTGTGCTGTCGGTCCTGCTCGACAGGCTTCTCGAAAAGGGCGCGACGCAGTTCCCGCGCGCGGCGCTTTTCGATCTGGCCGACAGCCTGGCCAGCCTGATGGCCGAGATGCAGGGCGAAGGTGTCACGCCCGACCGGATCGCCGCCCTCGACGTGGCGAACCATTCCGCGCACTGGGCGCGGACGCAAGCCTTCCTCGGGATCGTCGCCCAGGCGCTGGCCGAGGACGCGCCCGATGCCGAAGCCAACCTGCGCCGCGCCGTGGCCAGCCTGCCCGAAACCTGGACCCGCCGCCCGCCGCCGGGGCCGGTGATCCTGGCCGGCTCCACCGGCTCGCGCGGGACGACGGCGCTTCTGATGCAGGCGGTGGCCGGGCTGCCGCAGGGGGCGATCGTGCTGCCGGGCCATGACTTTGACCTGCCCTACTGGGTCTGGGAAGGCATGGACGATGCCTTGACCGCCGAGGATCACCCCCAGTTCCGCACCCGGCGGCTGATGGACCTGCTGGGTTTCGTCCCGCAGGACGTGCAGGCCTGGACCGCCACCCCCGCGCCGGACCCGGCGCGGAACCGTCTGGTATCGCTGGCGCTGCGCCCGGCCCCGGTCACGCATCAGTGGCTGCATGAGGGGCGTGAGCTCGGCGACCTGCCCTCTGCCACGCGGGGCCTGACCCTGGTCGAGGCCCCGACGCCCCGCGCCGAGGCCATGTCGATCGCCCTGATCCTGCGCGAGGCGGCCGAGACCGGCACCCGCGCCGCGCTGATCACGCCCGACCGCGACCTGACCCGGCGCGTCTCGGCGGCGCTGGACCGCTGGGGCATCCGGCCCGACGATTCCGCCGGGCGGCCGCTGG
>JBKBRG010000193.1:1921-5343 GCA_046292325.1 Tabrizicola sp. | reverse complement strand
GGCGCAGGCTGTCCTGCATCCGGGCGCGCTGCCGGTCGGAATGGCGCTTGCGCCGCAGAAGCCCGCGCGTGCGCAGCACCAGTTCCTCGGCGGATACGTCCGGCCCCATGGCATCGTCCGCCCCGAGGTCGAAGGCCATCGCCGCCTCGTCCCCGGCACCGGCCGGGCCGACCACGCAAACCGCCGCGTGCCGCGTTGCCTGGTGGCTCTTGAGTTCCGACAGCAGCCGCAGCGTGGCCGACGGATTGCGGCCATCGTCCTGAAGGACATAGACCTCCGGCAGGGTGTCGTGCCCGGCGCGCCGGGCGATCTCGGCCAGGGCCTCGCCGCGCGAAAGGACCACCAGCCGGTCGCGCAGGCGCCCGGCCAGCGCCTCGCGCAAGGCTTCGCCGGACTGGTGCTGCGGCGCGACGAGGGCGATCGTCGCCTGCGGCTCGAAGGCGGCCGAAGCCTCGGCCAGACCGGCCATCGCCAGGGCGTCCGGCGCGGGAAAGTCGCTTTCCGCCTTGAGGCGCAGCAGGTTGCGCAGCCGCGCCAGAAGCACCCGTTCGTTGGCGGGCTGGTCCATGACGTCGTCGGCACCGGCCGCGAAGGCCGCCAGCCGCTCGGTCGCCGTGCCGGTTGCGGTCAGGGCGATCACCGGGATATCGCCGCAGGCCGGGTCGCGACGCAGCCGTTGCAGCACCTCGAGGCCGGAAATGTCGGGCAGCCCCAGGTCGAGAAGGATCAGATCGGGCCGATGGTCCTGCGCCATGGCTAGGCAGGTCGCCCCATCCTGGGCAAGCAGCGCTTCGTAGAAGGCGACGGACAGCCGTGCCTGATGCACGATCCGGTTCGCTGCCACATCGTCAACGATGAGTATCCGTGCGCTCATCTTCCCAGCCGTCGTGTTCATCGCCTAGATGGGAAACAGTCTGCGTGGAAGAAGGTTAAGAAATCCTTTAACACATCCCGGCGACCGCTGCCTTCGGGCCTCCGGACGCCACGGGATGATCTGCAACCGTATCGGACGAGGGAACAGGCAGGGATGACACCCGAGAAGGCGCAGGTGCTGGCCTTGCAGGCGTTGGCCTGGATCGCCGCCACGGACGAGGTCTTTTCGCTGTTCCTGGCCGCGACCGGCACCGGACTGGCGGACGTGCGCGCGCGGGCGACGGGACTTCGACAGGGACCGTGAGGGCGACCGGCAACTGGCGGACGTGCGCGCGCGGGCGACGGAGCCGGAGTTCCTGGGGGCGGTGCTGGATTTCCTGTTGCAGGATGACGCCTGGGTGGTTGCCTTCTGCGACGGTCACGGTCATCCCTACGGCGCGCCGCAGGCTGCGCGCCTGGCCTTGCCGGGCGGGGCCGAGACGCACTGGACCTGACCCCTATCCTGGATGCGTTCGCGATGATTGATGGCCTCTTGTTCGACAAGGACGGAACCCTGTTCGACTTTCGGGCCAGCTGGGGCCGCTGGGCCGAGGATTTTCTGGCGCGGATCGCCCGGGATGCGGGCCATGCGGCTCGGCTGGGGCAGGCCATCGGCTTCGATCGCGCGACCGGCAGCTTCGCGCCGGACAGCCCCGTCATCGCCGCGACGGCCGCCGATATCGCGGCCGCGCTGGTCCGCGAACTGCCGGGCCTGACGGTGGCCGAGCTGACCGAGCGGATCGACGCCAGCGCGGCGCAGGCGCCGATGTCCGAGGCGGTGCCCCTGCGTCCCCTGCTCGAAAGCCTGCGCCGCAAGGGCCTGCGGCTGGGACTGGCGACGAACGATTCCGAAGCGCCGGCGCGGCAGCACCTGGCCGCCCACGGCATCACCGACTGTTTCGACTTCATCGCCGGCTACGACTCGGGTCATGGCGCCAAGCCCGGACCGGGAATGTGCCTGGCCTTTGCGCGCGTCACGGGCCTTGCACCCGACCGGGTGGCGATGGTGGGCGACAGCCGGCACGACCTCGAGGCCGGGCGTGCGGCAGGAATGAGAACCATCGCGGTGCTGACCGGCATTGCGCGGCGCGAGGACCTTGCCCCGCATGCCGACGTTGTTCTTGGCACGATCGGCGAGATTCCCGGCTGGCTTGCCGGCCTTGAACCCTGACGATGCCGGGCCGGGAACAAAAGCGACGCTTTTTTGTCGCAAACGCGGTAACGCCCGGCGTTTCGCTTACGCATCCTCGGACATGCACAACGGAGATGCAACGATGACCGATGAACCAGTCCGCAGGAAGCGTGCCGGGGGCCGGGCCGGGATGAAGGTTCGCGCCGGGACCGCGGTGATCGACCAGATGCCCTGGCGGATTCCGGTGAACCCGGACTCTCCGGTCGAGCCGCTGGATGCCGAGGGGGTGCAGCGGATCCACAAGACCGCGATGCGGATCCTGCGCGACATCGGGATCGAGTTCCTGAACCCCGAGGCGGTCGAGCACCTGCGGAAAGCGGGCTGCATCGTGGACGGGACCAACGTCCGGATGGACGAGGATTTCGTGATGGAGATGGTGCGACGTGCGCCCGAAACCTTCACCATCACGCCCCGCAACCCCGAGCGCGAGCTGATCATGGGCGGCAGGCACATGCTGTTCGTGAACGTCTCGTCCCCGCCGAACGCCTGGGACATGGAACGTGGCAAGCGGTCGGGCGACTTCGAGACGTTCAAGGAATTCATGAAGCTGACGCAGTATTTCAACTGCATCCACGTCGCGGGCGGCTATCCGGTCGAGCCGGTGGATATCCATGCGTCCGTCCGGCACCTTGACTGTCTGTATGAAAAGCTGACGCTGACCGACAAGGTCGTCCACGCCTACAGCCTCGGGGCCGAGCGGGTCGAGGACGTGATGGAGATGGTCCGCATCGCGGGGGGGCTCACCGAAAGCGAGTTCCGGGCCAAGCCGCGGATGTATACCAACATCAACTCGGTCAGCCCGCTGAAGCACGACTATCCGATGCTGGACGGGGCGATGCGGCTGGCGAGGCGCGGGCAGCCGGTGGTGGTGACGCCCTTCACGCTGGCCGGCGCGATGGCACCGGTCACCATGTCGGGGGCGGTGGCGCTGTCGATCGCCGAGGCGCTGGCGGCGGTGGCGCTGCTGGAATACATCGCGCCGGGCTGCCCGGTGGCGATCGGCACCTTCACCTCGAACGTCGACATGAAGTCGGGCGCGCCGGCCTTCGGGACGCCGGAATACATGCGGGCCACGCAGATGACGGGGCAGCTGGTGCGGTTCTACGGGGTGCCGATGCGGGCGAGCGGCGTTTGTGCTGCGAACGTGCCGGACGGGCAGGCGATGTGGGAGACCTCGAACAGCCTCTGGTCGGCGGTCCAGAGCCGGACCAACATGGTCTACCACGCGGCGGGCTGGCTGGAGGGCGGGCTGATCGCAAGCCCCGAGAAGTTCGTGATGGACTGCGAGGTCCTGCAGATGATCCAGCGCTATTTCGAG
>JBKBRG010000193.1:0-1911 GCA_046292325.1 Tabrizicola sp. | reverse complement strand
CGCCACGCGGGACGAGGACCTGGCCTTCGAGGCGATCCGCGAGGTCGGGCCGGGCGGGCATTACTTCGGCATCCAGCACACCCAGGACCGCTATCAGCACGCCTTCTATGCCCCCTTCGTCAGCGACTGGCGGAACTACGAGGCCTGGCAGGCCGATGGGGCGGTCTGGACGGTGGAGCGGGCGCACCGGATCTACAAGCAGATCCTCGCCGAGTTCGAGGCGCCGGAGATGCCGGGGGACCGGCTGGAGGAGTTGCAGCGGTTCGTCGCCCGACGGAAGCAGGAGGGCGGGGCGCCCACCGACTTCTGACCCGTCCACGGTGGACAAGCGCGGATGGTCCCTTGAAAACAAGGGCCTGGTCGCGGGCGTCAGGGATCTGTCAACCTTGTGCATCGGGTCCGCCCCGGTGCCCGTCACCCTTGCGCCCCCGCGGGCGGGAGCGGATGCGCCATGACTGTCGAGGTCCGGTGCGGGGGAGGGAGCGGCGGAATTGCGCGCCTGCGGCGCAAGCCTGCTGTCTCGCCTCTGGCCGTGCCGGCCAACCGGCTCGGGTGCCTCCGGCGGGAGTATTTCCGAAAAGAGCAAGGGATGGGGCAGGCGCCCGGAGGCGCCGGAAGGACGGAGGGCGTTACCGGGCAGTGCCTCGATGCGGGCATGGACCTTGGCGAGGCTGTCGGGGCCACCCTGCGCGATGGCCTCGGAGCGGGTGGCGGCGTCGGGGTCGCCGCCGGGCTGTTCGACATGGGCCATGCTGAGCGGCGGGTCGGTCTTGCGGCCGGGGCCGGCGGACCGGAGGGTGGCCGGACGTGGCGGAAGCCGCCGCCGGAGCGCATGTTCGTCCGGCAGGCGGTGGGGGCGGACTAAGGCCAAGGCCGGATCGGAGGCCCATCGAACGGGATGGGATATTCGTGGTCAGACGCGGTTGGCGCGCAACGGGCGGCACCACCGGATCGCGGCGGGGCCGGGACGCGGCAAATGGTCCGGGCCGGTGCGCGACCCGGACCGGCGGCATCACTTCGACAGTTCCGCCATCATCTCGTCCAGCGCCTTGCAGGTAGCGCTCAGGTCATCGCCCCCGGCAGCGGCCTTGGAGGCCAGTTCCTGCACCTTGGGCCCCAGTTCCGCCAGCTTTGCCGGGTCGGTGGCGGCAAGTTCCTGGATCCTGGTGGTCAGATCGGCCGCCTTCTTGGTGGCAACCTCCTGGGTGCAGGCTTCCTCGCTGTTGCAGGCCGCCAGAAAGCCGGTGGCGACAAGTGCCAGCATGGTCGATGCGATACGCATGTCACTCCTCGTTCTCTGTTCTGGTTCGCGCGGTCCGTCGGGCCGCACCGCAAGGCTAGCGCAGCTTTGTGGCAATGGCCCTGCCCCTTGCCCTGCCCATGCGGAAATCCGCCCTGACGGGAGCGTGCCTTGACCTTTCCGCCCCCGTCCCGCAGGTTGCCGGGCACCTCAAGGACGACCCGGATCGGGCGAATAGGCAGATGGCAAAGAGCACGGCGCCCTTCTCGGGCTTTGAATTCATGATCGCCTGGCGCTACCTGCGCGCGCGGCGCGCCGAGGGCGGGGTCAGTGTCATGACCTGGATCAGCCTGATCGGCATCACGCTGGCGGTCTTTGCGCTGATCCTGACGCTGGCGGTCCGGGCGGGCTTTCGGGCCGAGTTCGTGGACACGATCCTGGGGGCGAACGCGCATGTCACGGTCTATTCCAGCGGCGTCGTGGGCGAGGACGGCCAGCTGATCCGCGGCTTCGTCCAGCCCGACGCGATGGCGGAGGCGATCGCCGGGGTGCCGGGCGTCACCCGGGCGGCGCCCCTGATCAGGGGCAAGCTGATGGTGTCGGATGGCGAGGACACCACCGGGGCCGAGGTCTACGGCATGCTGCCCGAGGATTTCGCCGCGATCCCGCGG
>JBKBRG010000192.1:0-5344 GCA_046292325.1 Tabrizicola sp. | reverse complement strand
CCACGGACGAAACGCCAGATATAGTTTCACGCAACGGGGCGGGACTCCCCGCCCTGTCGCCAGGAAGCTGACGGGCGCAAAGCGGAGTCTTGGACGGAATGGACGGCGATTTCAGAACCCAGTTCGTGCGCGATCCGGCAGCGTTGAAGCACTACCCGGCGCTGGTGCTGAATGCCGACTACCGGCCCTTGTCCTACTATCCGCTGTCTCTCTGGCCCTGGCAGGAGGCGATCAAGGCGGCCGTGCTGGACCGGGTGCAGATCGTCGCGGAATACGACCATGTCGTGCGAAGCCAGCGGCATGAGTTCAGGATACCCTCGGTGGTCGTCCTGCGAGATTACGTCAAACCCCAGAAGCGCGTGGCCTTCACGCGCTTCAATCTTTTTCTGCGGGACGAATTCTGCTGCCAGTATTGCGGGGCGAAGGGCGATCTGACCTTCGATCACGTCGTGCCCAGGTCGCGGGGCGGGATCACCAGCTGGGAGAATGTCGTCGCGGCGTGCAGCCCCTGCAACCTGCGCAAGGGGTCCAGGACGCTGAAGCAATCGGGCCTTGTCCTGCGTCGCCCGCCGCGTGCGCCCACCGCCGAGGAGATGCAGGCGCATGGCCGCCGCTTTCCGCCGAACCACCTGCACGACAGCTGGATGGATTATCTCTATTGGGATGCCGAGCTGGAGGCGTGATGACGCCTCCGGTTGGCCCGGACCGTGCTGGCTGCTAGACATGGGGTCGGGCAGGCTGTAGAAGGCGCCCGTTAGCGCTAACAGACAGCCGAGGAGAAACCCATGGTCTCGCGCGTCATTCCGGTGGATGTCTTCGATCTGGTGATCTTCGGCGGCACGGGCGATCTGGCCCGGCGCAAGATCCTTCCGGGGCTCTACCGGCGCTTCATGGCCGGCCAGATGCCGGCGGAAAGCCGGATCATCGGCGCGGCGCGGGGCGATCTGACGGACGCGGAGTATCGCGAACAGGTGCGGGCGGCCATCGCCGAGTTCGTGCCCGGGGCGCGGCAGGACGCGGCGGTGATCGAGGCGTTCCTCGGCCGTCTGCACTATGTGGCGATCGACGCGACGGGGACGACCGGCTGGGAGCAGCTGAAGGGTCTGATGCGCGAGAACGTGGTCCGGGCCTTCTATTTCTCGGTCGCGCCGAGCCTCTTCGGCGACATCGCGCAGCGGCTGTCGGAACATGGCATCGCCGATGCCTGGAGCCGGATCGTGGTGGAAAAGCCCTTCGGGCGCGACCTGGCCAGCGCCAGGGCCCTGAATGCGGTGCTGGCAAGGCATTTCAACGAGACGCAGATCTACCGGATCGACCATTACCTGGGCAAGGAGACGGTCCAGAACCTGATGGCGGTGCGCTTTGCCAATATCCTGTTCGAGCCCCTGTGGAAGGCCGAATACATCGACCATGTCCAGATCACCGTGGCCGAGACGGTGGGCGTGGACGGGCGCGGGGCCTATTACGACAAGGCGGGCGCGATGCGGGACATGGTGCAGAACCACCTGATGCAGCTTCTGTGCCTGATCGCGATGGAGCCGCCCTATCACTTCGACCCCGACGCGGTGCGGGACGAGAAGCTGAAGGTGATCCGCGCGCTGAAACCGGTCCCGCCAGAGGACATCGTGCGCGGGCAATACGGGGCGGGGAAGGGCGAGGAGGCCTATGTCGTCCATGCCGAGAACCCGACCTCGAAGACGGAAAGCTACATCGCGCTGAAGGTCGCGATCTCGAACTGGCGCTGGCAGGGCGTGCCCTTCTATCTGCGCACGGGCAAGAGGCTGCGGGCGCGGGCCTCGGAAATCGCCATCACCTTCAAGCAGCCGCCGCATGCGATCTTCGACGATGCGAGCGGCTGGCACGAGAACGTGCTGGTCATCCGGTTGCAGCCGAACGAGGGCATGAACCTGATGGTGATGATCAAGGAACCCGGCCCTGGCGGCATGCGCCTGATGCAGGTGCCGCTGGACATGTCCTTCGCCGATGCGATCGAGGATGCCGAGGATGTGCCGGACGCCTATGAGCGCCTCATCATGGACGTGATCCGCGGCAACCAGACGCTGTTCATGCGCGGGGATGAGGTCGAGGCCGCCTGGGCCTGGACCGATCCGATCATCCAGGGCTGGGAAGCCCGCGGCGACCGGCCGCAGACCTATGACCCCGGATCCTCGGGCCCGGAGGATGCCCTGATGCTGATGCACCGCGACGGGCGGCGCTGGCGGGAGATCCGCGAATGAAGCTGGAAACCTATCCCGACCGCGATCTGATGATGCTGCGGCTGGCCGACCTGATCGCCGGCCAGCTGGGCGATTTCCTGCGCCGCGAGGGCAGCGCGACCTTCTCGGTGCCGGGCGGAACCACGCCGGGGCCGATCTTCGACACGCTGTCCGGGGTGGATCTGGACTGGGCCAGGGTGGCGGTGATCCTGAACGACGAACGCTGGGTGCCCGAGTCGTCGGAGCGGTCGAACACCCGGCTGGTGCGGGAACGGCTGATCCGGGGCCGGGCGGCGCAGGCGCGGCTGGTGCCACTTCATGCCCCGGCCGAAAGGCCCGAGGATGTGCTCGAGGCCTTGGCGGACGGGATCCGGCCGCATCTGCCGATCTCGGTCCTGCTTCTGGGCATGGGGGCGGACATGCACACCGCAAGCCTGTTCCCCGGCGCCGACCGGCTGTCCGAGGCGCTGGCCCCGGACGCGCCGATCCTGCTGCCGATGCGCGCCGAGGCGGCAGGCGAGCCGCGCGTGACCCTGACCGCGCCGGTGCTGCGCGCGGCGTTCAACATCCACATCCTGATCACCGGGCCGGAGAAGCGCGAGGCGCTGGATCGCGCGATGACCCTGACCCCTGCCGAGGCGCCGGTGCGCGCCGTCCTCGACAAAGCAACCGTGCACTGGGCGGAGTAGCCATGACGAAATGGGCTGAACTGAAGCGGCTTCACGCTGTGAACAAGGATCGCCATATCCTTGATCTGTTTGATGAAAACCGCGCGTCCGATTTCTCGGTGACCGCCGACGGAATGCTGTTCGACTATTCCAAGACCAACATCGACGCGCCCATCCGCGCCGCGCTGGTCAGACTGGCCGAAGTGTCGGGCGTGGCGGAAAAGCGCACGGCGATGTTCGGGGGCGAGAAGATCAACGACACCGAAGGCCGCGCCGTGCTGCATGTCGCGCTGCGGGCCGGCGACGCAGCGGTGATCCGTGTCGATGGGCAGGACGTGCTGCCCGAGGTGCGCCGGATCCGCGCGGCCTGCGCGGCCTTCGCGCGCGACGTGCGGTCGGGCGCCTTCCGGGGGCAGGGCGGCAGGATCACCGATGTGGTGAACATCGGGATCGGCGGGTCGGACCTCGGCCCGGCGATGGCCTGCCTTGCGCTGGCCCCCTTTGCCGACGGGCCGCGCTGCCATTTCGTGTCGAACGTCGATGGCGCGCATATCCACGACACGCTGAAGGGGCTGAACCCGGAAACGACGCTGGTGATCGTCGCCTCCAAGACCTTCACCACGATCGAGACGATGACCAATGCCGACACCGCCAAGCGCTGGATGGCGGCCAAGGTGGCGGATCCCGCGGCGCAATTCGCGGCCGTCTCGACGGCTCGTGACAAGACCGCTGCATATGGCATTGATCCGGCGCGGGTTTTCGGATTCGAGGATTGGGTTGGCGGTCGCTATTCCATGTGGGGGCCGATCGGCCTGTCGCTGATGATCGCCATCGGGCCGGAGCGGTTCGAGGAGTTCCTTGCCGGTGGCCGGGCGATGGATGCGCATTTCCTGGCCGCGCCCTTTGCCGCCAACATGCCGGTCATGCTGGCGCTGGTCGGCATCTGGCACAACCAGATCTGCGGCCATGCCACGCGGGCGGTTCTGCCTTACGATCAAAGGCTTGCGCGGCTTCCTGCCTATCTGCAGCAGCTGGAGATGGAATCGAACGGCAAGCGCGTCGCCATCGACGGCAGCGACCTCGACACCCAGTCCGGCCCGATTGTCTGGGGCGAGCCGGGAACCAACGGCCAGCATGCCTTCTACCAGCTGATCCACCAGGGCACCCGCGTCGTGCCCTGCGAGTTCCTGGTGGCGCGGCGCGGGCATGAGCCCGATCTGGCGCATCAGCACCTGCTTCTGGTTGCGAACTGCCTGGCCCAGGCCGAGGCCTTGTTGCGCGGCCGGACGCTGGACGAGGCGCGGGCGATCATGGCGCGGAAGGGGGCGACCGGGGCCGAACTGGAACGACAGGCGCGGCATCGCGTGTTCCCGGGCAACCGGCCCTCGACGGTGCTGGCCTATGACCGGCTCACCCCTTTCGTGCTGGGCCAGATCATCGCGCTTTATGAACACAGGGTGTTCGTCGAGGGGGTGATCCTCGGCATCAACTCCTTCGACCAATGGGGGGTGGAGCTGGGCAAGGAACTGGCGCTGGCCTTGCAGCCGGTGCTGGAGGGCAAGGCGGGCACGGCGGGCAAGGACGGCTCGACGGCCGCCCTGGTCGAGTTCCTGCGGGGATAGAGGTCCCCCGATATCTCCCGGGATGTCGGACCGGAGCCCTTGCCGGCTCCGATCCGGTGGTCCTGAAAGGTCCGGCGCCTATTTCAGGGCGGCGGTGACGATGATCTCGACCTTGTAATCGGGCGTGGCGAGCTTCGCCTCGCCGGTGGCGCGGGCCGGGGTATGGCCCTGCGGCACCCAGGCATCCCAGACCGAATTCATCTCTGCGAAGGTGGACATGTCGGCCAGCCAGATCTGGGCGGACAGGATGCGCGTCTTGTCGGTCCCGGCCTCGGCCAGGATCCGGTCGACCTCGGCCAGGGCTTGCCGGGTCTGGTCGGCGACCGAGCCGCGCGGCTCGCCCAGCTGGCCAGCGACCCAGAGGATGCCGTTGTAGGCCACCGCCTCGGACATGCGCGGGCCGGTGCCGTAACGGGTGATGTCGGTGTTCATGGGTGTCTCCCTGTTGGCGTCGGCCGGCTGGTTAGCCGGTTCCGGCGCGGAACGGAAGCACCCAGGGTCACGACCCGTCACCAATACCGCGCAGGAGCGCCAGGAAATCGGCTGCTCAACGCCTTGCGCCCCCTGCGCGGGCGAACCACCCCGCGCCTCGGGCCGCAAACCGTTGATGGTCCCCGTTTCTTCGCGCTTGCGGGAGATTGGTGACGGGTGCTGATCCTAGAGGCGGCGGCAGTTGAACTGGTCGCCCGTGGCGCCCGAAATCCAGGTCAGCCCGGTGTCGGTGACGGCGGCAAGGATGATCATGTAGCCGTTGGCGAACCGCAGCGTGTAGGTGCGATCCTGCCGGCTGACCGACTGGATCGGGTAGGTCCGGGTGCCGTTGTTGTAGGTGGTGCTG
>JBKBRG010000191.1:0-5351 GCA_046292325.1 Tabrizicola sp. | reverse complement strand
CATGAAACGATGCCGCCTCTCTCGTGCCGGACGTCTGGTGCAAGCGCACCGCTTCAGACCAGCAGCAACCAGGGATCACGCTTCCGCGCGTCAAGAAGCCATTGCATCGTCCTCTCCCTCGCAAAAGGCAGGGCACGAAGGTCAGCCCGCCCTCGGTTCCGGGGCAAACCCCATGCGCCCTTTCATCTGTCCCGAAATATCCCACGGGGGTCCGGGGGTGTGAAACCCCCGGCGCCGGGCCAGAGGCGCAGCCCGCCCGGCCTTCGCGACCGGACCCAAGCCCGATGGGGCCGGCCAGGGCAGGTTGACAGCCGGTAAACGCCCGCACCCATCCCCCTGATTCCAAACGGGACTCAGGAAATGTCCACCGTGGACGCTAGCCCTCGCGCACCGCGACGTTCTGGTCGATCAGATAGCGCTGCGACAGCGGGATGGCCGCGGCCCCCAGGGCGCGCGCATCCGCCCCGACCGTCCCCTCCCGGATCACCGGCGGCTCGATCCCGGCCAGGTCCAGCCCCAGCAGCGCCTTCCGGGTCCGCCGGACCATCTCTGCCCGCACCGCGACCGGCATCCACCCGTCGATCAGCACCGCCTCGATCTCCAGAAGCGCGGCCGCCGCCAGCGTCGCATGGGCCAGCGCCCCCGCCGCCTGGTCCAGCCAGGGCTCCAGCACCCGGTCCGAGACCTCCCAGCGGTCGTGCTGGCTCCACAGATGATCCGAAGGCTCTCCCGCCGCCTCCATCGCCTCGGCCAGCACCGACATCGAGGCCAGGTCGATCAGCCGCCGCGTCCCGCCCTCCGGCGCGGGCACCTGGATCGAGCCCACCGCGGCCGCGTTCCCGGTCCTGCCGAGGAAAAGCTGGCCGTTCATCACCAGCCCGCCGCCGATGAAGGTCCCGAAGTAGAAGTAGAGGAAATCCTTCGGCCGCTCCCCCGTCCCGAAGATCAGCTCCGCCCCGCAGGCCGAGGTCGCGTCGTTCTGGACATAGACCGGCAGCCCCAGAGCCGCGCCCAGTTCCGCCCCAAGGTCGCGAAACCGCCAGGCGTCCATCTCTTCCTGCGGGACCCCGAGGACCGAGACCCAGTTCCACAACTGGAACGGCATCGCCACGCCCATCCCCATGATCCGCGCACGCAACCCCGCGGGCAGCTCTGCCGTCAGCGCGGGCACGGCCTCGGTCACGAAGCCGACCACCGCATCCGGGGTCGGATAGCGGTAGACCTTCCGCCGCGCCGCCCGCATCCGGCCCCGGAAGTCGGTCAGCACCAGATCGGCCGACCGCCGTCCCACCTTCAATCCGAAGAAGAAGGCCCCTTCCGCCGCCAGCGACATCGGGATCGAGGGCTGGCCCACCCGACCCCGCACCGGCTCGCCCCGCTCCAGCAGCCGCTCTTCCTCCAGCCCCCGCATGATGACGCTGACGGTCTGCGCCGAAAGCCCGGTCATCCGGGCGATGTCGGACTTCGCCAGCGCCCCGTGCCGCCGCACCAGGCTGAGCACCAGCCGCTCGTTGTGATCGCGCATGCCCGACTGGTTCGTCCCCCGCGGGGCGTCGGCGTCAGGCGGGCCGCGGTCGAGAGAGCTTTCCGGCATCCGTCGCGCCCCCTCAGCCCGCAGGCCCGATGACGCCCTTGCGCAGGATGACATTGGCAAACAACGCCGTCTCGCTGGTCGCAACCACCGCATGCGCAGTCCGGATCCGGGGATAAAGCGCCTCGCCGGCCAGCGGCACCACCGTCATGCCAGGGGCCATCCGCGCGAACAGGGCGTCGATCTGCCGATGGATCGCACCCGCCTGCGCCGGATCGTTGTTCTGGCCGGCGCGGAACAGGGCCGCCGGGACCGCCCGGTCCAGCGGCATCACCCGCAGCACTGCCTCGACCACCGCCAGCACCCCGTGACCATCGGCACGGACCAGCCGACGGGCATGCTCGGCCGCTGGATAGTTGCCATCCACGATGGCTATCTCGTCCCCGTGCCCCATGGCGCGCAGCGTCGCCAGGAAGTCCGGCCCCAACAGGGGCGGAATACCGATCAGCATGGCCTCCCCCTCCTCCCGGGCGTGGCGCACCGGGGATGGATCCCCCCGGTCGTCGCCCCGCAGACTGCGGGCGCGGATCGCTTCTGTCAATAATAAATCAGAGTGATTTAATTATCTTGACGCAAGGGCCGGAATCGGCTTTTCTGCCTGCTGTCGCGGGACCTACCGGTCCGGTGCACGGATTTCGCAACGGGGGCGGGAAATGCCCCCACCTTGGGAGGAAGACCATGAAAGTCATCACCAAAGCCCTTCTGGGCGCGGGCGCGCTTGCGCTGTCGGCCGGCGTCGCCTCGGCGCAGGACGGCGTCTCGGCCTGCCTGATCACCAAGACCGACACCAACCCCTTCTTCGTGAAGATGAAGGAAGGCGCCGAGGCCAAGGCGGCCGAGCTGGGCGTGACCCTCAAGTCCTATGCCGGCAAGATCGACGGCGACCATGAATCCCAGGTTGCGGCGATCGAGGCCTGCGTGGCCGACGGCGCCAAGGGGATCCTGATCACCGCCTCGGACACCAAGGCCATCGTCGATTCGGTCAAGGCCGCGCGCGACGCGGGCGTGCTGGTGATCGCGCTCGACACGCCGCTCGACCCGATCGACGCCGCCGACGCGACCTTCGCGACCGACAACTTCCAGGCCGGTGTCCTGATCGGCCAATGGGCCAAGGCGACGCTGGGCGACGCGGCGGCCAATGCCAAGATCGCCATGCTCGACCTCGCCATCTCGCAGCCTTCGGTCGACGTGCTGCGCGACCAGGGCTTCCTGACCGGCTTCGGCATCGACACCGTGGACATCAACAAATGGGGTGACGAGACCGATCCGCGCATCGTCGGCAACGAAGTCACCGCCGGCAACGAGGAAGGCGGCCTGAAGGCGATGGAAGCCCTTCTCGCCAAGGATCCCGACATCAACGTGGTCTACACGATCAACGAACCGTCGGCCGCCGGCGCCTACGAGGCGCTGAAGGCCGCCGGCAAGGAAGGCGTGCTGATCGTCTCGGTCGATGGCGGCTGCCCCGGCGTGCAGGACGTGAAGGACGGCGTGATCGGTGCCACCTCGCAGCAGTATCCGCTGCTGATGGCCTCGCTCGGGGTCGAAGCCATTGCCAAGTTCGCCGCGGATGGCACCAAGCCGGCGCCGACCGAGGGCAAGAACTTCTTCGACACCGGCGTGGCGCTGGTCACGGACAAGCCGGTCGAGGGGGTGGAGTCGATCGACACCGCCAAGGGGATGGAGCTCTGCTGGGGCTGATCCCCGACCGTCAACGCGAAGGCCGCAGTTGATTTGCGGCACCGCTTGACCCCATGCTGACATGCAAGGGCGGCCATCGCGCCGCCCTTCGCATAACCGGCCGGCCAATGCAGCCGCGCCCAGGGGAGGGAACCATGTCCAATGACGCAAAGTCGGTCTCCGGCGCCTACGAGGCGGGGCTGGAGGGGGCCGCGGAAACCGTTGCCGAGTTTCACGAAGAACCGGGCGCGCTGAAGAAGCTGCAGCACTGGCTGCATCAGACGCCCTCGGCCGTGCCGATGATCGTGCTGGTCGTCTCGATCATCGTCTTCGGGCTTCTGGCTGACAATTTCTTCAAGGCGGCCACACTGTCCACGATCCTGCAACAGATCGCCATCGTCGGCATCCTCGGCTGCGCCCAGACCATCGTGATCCTGACCGCGGGCATCGACCTCAGCGTCGGCGCCATCGCCGTCTTCTCCTCGGTCCTCATGGGCCAGATGACCTTCCGCTACGGCATCCCCGCGCCTGCCGCCATCGCCATCGGCCTTGCGCTCGGCACCGCCATGGGGGCGCTGAACGGCTTTCTCATCGCCCGGCTGAAGCTTCCGCCCTTCATCGTCACGCTCGGGACCTGGCAGATCCTGCTCGCGTCGAACTTCATCTACTCGCGCAACGAGACGATCCGCTCGGCCGACATCGCCGAAGTGGCGCCCGCCCTGCAATTCTGGGGCTATTCGATCCAGCCCGGCGGCGTGAAGGTGCTGTATGCCGTGTTCCTGATGATCGCGCTGGTGGCGATCATGGCCTATGTGCTGCGCCACACGGCCTGGGGGCGGCATGTCTATGCCACGGGCGACGATCCGGCGGCGGCGGAACTGGCGGGTGTGCCGACCGGGAAGGTGCTGATCCAGGTCTATGCCCTGGCCGGCCTCTTCTGCGCCATCGCCGGCTGGGTGATGATCGGCCGTTTCGGCTCGGTCTCGCCCACGGCCTCGACCGGGCAGCTGGGCAACATCCAGTCGATCACCGCCGTGGTGATCGGGGGCATCTCGCTTTTCGGCGGACGCGGGTCCATCGTCGGCATGTTCTTCGGGGCGCTGATCGTCGGCGTCTTCGAGATGGGCCTGCGCCTGGTCGGCACCGACCCGCAATGGACCTTCTTCCTGATCGGCGTGCTGATCATCTTCGCCGTGACCGTGGACCAGTGGATCAGAAAGGTGGCCAGCTGATGGAACCGATTCTCAAGGCACGCGGCCTGACCAAGCGCTATGGCAAGGTCACCGCGCTGAACGACTGCGACTTCGACCTGATGCCGGGCGAGATCCTCGCCGTGATCGGCGACAACGGCGCGGGGAAATCGACGCTGATCAAGGCGATCTCCGGGGCCGTGGTGCCGGACGAGGGCAAGATCTGGCTCGACGGCCGCGAGGTCAGCTTCAAGACGCCCATCGAGGCCCGCGCGGCGGGAATCGAGACAGTGTATCAGACGCTCGCCATGTCCCCCGCCCTCTCCATCGCCGACAACATGTTCATGGGGCGCGAACTGCGCGCGCCGGGGATCATGGGCACGATCTTCCGCAAACTCGATCGCCCGAGGATGGAGAAGTTCGCGCGCGAGAAGCTGAACGAACTCGGGCTGATGACGATCCAGAACATCAACCAGGCGGTGGAGACGCTTTCGGGCGGCCAGCGCCAGGGGGTGGCGGTGGCCCGCGCGGCGGCCTTCGGGTCGAAGGTGGTGATCCTCGATGAGCCGACTGCCGCGCTCGGCGTCAAGGAAAGCCGAAGGGTGCTGGAGCTGATCCGGGACGTGAAGAAGCGCGGCATCCCGATCATCCTGATCAGCCACAACATGCCGCATGTGTTCGAGATTGCCGACCGGATCCACATCCACCGGCTCGGCCGCCGGCTCTGCGTGATCAAGCCGCAGGATCATTCGATGTCGGATGCCGTGGCCTTCATGACCGGCGCCAAACTGCCCGAAGGCGTGACCGAAACGGTCTGAGGCCGGTCCTTCTCCTGCCGGGGCATCGCGGTCGCAGCCGTGCTGCCTCCGGCGGGAGTATTTCCGAAAAGAGCA
>JBKBRG010000190.1:2866-5361 GCA_046292325.1 Tabrizicola sp. | reverse complement strand
CTTCTGGATCCGCGCGGCGGCGACCTCGAAGATGCGCCGGTGGACCGGATCGAAGAAGTGTTCGGCCTTCACCAGGGAAGAGATGCGGTCGAAGATGTCGTTGTTGGTGAGGATCGCGCCAAGCAGCTGCTGCTCGGCCTCGATGTTGTGCGGCAGCACATCGTCGGGTTCGGATGATGCTGCGGCCGGAACCAGCGGCCTCAGTGCGGTGATCTCGGTCATTTCTGCCTCCTGCCGGTGTCCCTCTTGCCCGATCCGCCTGCGGTTCGTCCATCCCGGAACAACCCTGTGGAAAAGACGGGGACGAGTCGCGCCGGTGCGCGCTTTGTTCTGCCAGACATACCACATGTCGCGGGCAGGACGAAGCTGCCTACCAGAGATGACGGGCCGAATCCCGTCTTGTCCCCAAAGGCTCCACAGGCCCGCCCACCGGAGAACCGAGGTTGTGCCCAGCGGTCAGCCGGGTTTCCGCGCCTCTTGCCAGGCGCGGGGGGCCTTGAGGAAGCTTTCCACCTCGGCCAGGGTCGCGGCGTCGAACGCACCCTGCGCCCGGGCCTCGGCCAGAACGTCCCACCAGGTGCACAGATGATGCAGCGTCACCCCATGCGCGCCAAGCCGGGCCTCGGTGTCCGGGAAGATGCCGTAGTAGAAGATCACGGCGGTATGGCCGCAGGTTGCGCCGGTTTCACGGATGGCATCGACGAAAGAGAGCTTCGATCCGCCGTCGGTGGTCAGGTCCTCGACCAGAAGCACCCGCTGGCCCTCGGTCATCGCGCCTTCGATGCGGGCATTGCGGCCATATCCCTTGGGCTTCTTGCGGACATAGCTCATCGGCAGGGCCAGCCGTTCGGCGACCAGCGCCGCGAAGGGGATGCCGGCCGTCTCGCCGCCCGCGATGTTGTCGAAGGCCTCCATCCCGGCCTCGCGCATGACGGTGACGGCCAGGAAGTCCATCAGGGTGGACCGGATGCGGGGATAGGAGATCAGCTTGCGGCAGTCGATGTAGGTCGGGCTGGGCAGGCCCGAGGCCAGCGTGAAGGGGGTCTCGGCGTTGAAGTGGACCGCCTTGATCTCCAGCAGCGCGCGGGCGGTCAGGCGGGCGATTTCGTCCTTGGGCGGAAAGGCGGAGGGGATCATGCTCAGGGTCCTTTCGGGCGGGCTCGTGCGTCGCGCCTTCGGCTTCTCCTCGCAGGTCCGCGACAAGCGACGCCGTCGGCGGGAAGCGGTCAGGTCACGACGTGCCAATGCACGGGGAAGCCGGGGTTGAAGACGGTGACGGGGCCGGGTTCGGCGAGGATCTTACCGGGCCAGGCGCAGGGTTCGGCGCGCTTTTCCAGCGTGATCGTGGCAGAGTTCACCGGCAGGCGGTAGAAGGCCGGGCCATGGCGCGAGACGAAGCCTTCCAGCCTGTCCAGCGCGCCTTCTTCCTCGAAGACATGGGCGAGAAGCGACAGGGTATTCGGCGCCGTGAAGCAGCCCGCGCAGCCGCAGGCATGTTCCTTCAGCGCATCGACATGCGGCGCAGAGTCGGTGCCGAGGAAATAGCGCGGGTTGCCCGACGTCGCCGCCTTGCGCAGCGCCAGCCGGTGCCTTTCGCGCTTGGCGACAGGCAGGCAGTAGTAATGCGGCCGGATCCCCCCCGCGAGGATGTGGTTGCGGTTGATGATCAGGTGATGCGTGGTGATCGTCGCGGCCAGGCTCTCGCCGCCCTCGGCGGCATAGGCCGCGCCTTCCTCGGTGGTGATGTGCTCCATCACGATGCGCAGGTCCGGCAGGCGGCGGCGCAGGGGATCAAGGACCGTGTCGATGAACACCGCCTCGCGGTCGAAGATGTCCACCTCGGGATCGGTGACTTCGCCGTGCGTGCACAGGGGCAGGCCGATCCGCGCCATGGTTTCGAGGACGGGCATGACCTTTTCCAGGTCGCGCACGCCGGAGTGCGAATTGGTCGTCGCCCCCGCCGGGTAAAGCTTGACCGCCTTCACCAGCCCGGAGGCTGCCGCCCTTTCCACCTCGGCCGGGTCGGTGCCCTCGGTCAGATACAGCGTCATCAGCGGCTCGAAGGTCATGCCTTCGGGCAGGGCGGCCAGGATACGGTCGCGGTAGGCCGCCGCATCCGCCTGGGTCACAACCGGCGGCACCAGGTTCGGCATGATGATCGCGCGGGCGAAATGGCGTGCGGTTTCCGGCAGCACGGCCCTCAGCATCGCGCCGTCGCGCAGGTGCAGGTGCCAGTCGTCGGGGCGGGGCAGGGTGATGCGTTGCATGACCCCGGCAGGTATCGCAATCTCACCCGCGTTTCCAGTGGCATCACCGACAGGGGGGCGCCCGGATCGCCGGCAATGATGAAGCCCCCGTTGCTGCGCCTGCCCTTGCTGTTTGCCTGCCATCTTCAGGGCATGCGGAAGGACTGCGGCGGTCAGGCGACCGTCTCGCCGGTCAGTTCCGCCAGCCGGCGCGCAAAGCGCGGCGCGTTCAGACGCGATGTGACCGAC
>JBKBRG010000190.1:0-2856 GCA_046292325.1 Tabrizicola sp. | reverse complement strand
GACAGCCGCGCCGCCGCCAGGATCGCCCGCAGGTAGCTGCCGTTGGACCGCCGCGCGCGCCAGAGCCAGGAGAAGCGGTCGGCCGACATCTTGCCTTCCATCGCCGCCTCGATGATCCGGTCCAGCACGCGCATCTCGCGCAGCGTGTCCTCGGTGCCCTCGGCGGTATAGCGGGCATGCAGGGGCGTGACCCAGGGGCGCTGGAACAGCGCGGCATGCATCGCATCGGGCTGATGCAGGGGATCGTGGATCAGCCAGACACGCGAGGCGCTTTCCGTCATGTCGGGCGCATAGCCGTAACGGCCGCGGAAGTTGATCCGCCGCGCGATGCGGTGGCGTTCGTCCCAGCCGGCAAGGGCCGGGTCCAGCGTCGCGCGGGGGGCGATCAGCACAAGCTCCGCCTGCGGCGCGGTGATCGAAAAGGCCGCCGCCGCATAGCCCGCAGGCCCCGCACCGTAGAACACGACGCGATCGAAATCCTCGAGAAAGCCGTCATCCGCCAGCCGGTCGAAATATCGGAACACCGCCGGATCGCGCCACCAGGTCTCGCCCTCGGCGAGGATGGTCAGCAGCGACCAGCCCCGCGCCTTTGCCAGGGCATAGTGCTCGGGCAGCTTGTCCTCCCGCTCGCGCAGGGTGGCCGCGTCCTCGAAGGTGACCAGAAGTTCGGGGCGCTCCTCGGCAAAGAAGGCATAGTGCCGGTCGCCCAGCGGCAGGAAATCGCCGTCGCCTTCGGCGATTGCCAGCATCGGGCGCTGCCATTCGGGGGGCGAGGACGGGTCGGACATGCACTGCAATCTTGGCTACTGGTTGGCGTCGATCATCGACCTTGGCGAGAGATTCGGGCCGCGACAAGGCTCTGGGGTGGTATCGGATTGTTTCACTGTGCCCGAGTTGCCATTATTCGCGGTAGTGTGAACAGTCATCAACCGGAAGTTGCCAGATTTGCGCGGGACTCACTCCGGGGAACGCTGCGCGCCGATATGCGGCTTCCAGATCGACTCGGCCTCTTCCCGCGCCAGCACCCGCGCCGGACCCGTCATCAGCAGCTGACCGTAAAGACTGCGCCAGTCGTCCTGCTGCATCAGCGTCCGGAACCGTGCATGGCGCCAGTCCACCGCCGCGCGGTGCAGCGGTCCCAGCACGGGATCCGCATGCAGCCCCGCCCGCAGCTCCCGGCTGTCCAGCGCCAGGATCGAGCGGTCCTCGACGTTGCAGAAATTACGCTCCACCCAGTAGCCCACGTCCAGCCCGGCATCGGCATGGACCCCGCGCCCACGGTCGCGCTTCACCAGAAAACTCTCCACCGCGCCCAGCGGGTAATGGTTCAACTGGACCAGGCCGTAGGGGCTGCGCCCGACATCGGAAAAGATCCGGCCGCGGTGAAAGGCCGCCGGCAGCCGCCGCCCCGCGCCGTCCACCCAGTGCTGCGCGGCCATCCGGCCGGCATCGGGGGCGCGGGGGCGATGAACGCCCAGCTTGGCATAGGACCCGTCGTTCCGGACCAGCGTCTTGAACAGATAGGCCCGCCAGGGCCAGTGCAGCACCTCCGGCGCGGCGCGGGTGAAGGTCTCGGTGACGGGCGCATCGGCATAGCGGACCACCCCGGCGTTGCCGAAGAGCCGCCAGGTCAGCGTGATTGCCGTCGCCGCCGGCACGGCCGCCAGCAGGGCAGAGATGGTCCGGTCGCCGACCTGCACATTGACGAACTCGTCGATGTCCAGCGGCAGCACCCAGTCCGCTCCGCCGACCAGCGGGTGCCGGTCGGCCTGCTTCAGCGCCGCCCACTGCGGCCCTTCGGGATGCGGCCCGGGATTGCGGAGATGGACAAGCCAGCCCAGGGCCTCCAGCCGGTCCAGCATCTCTCCGGTCCCGTCCTCGCAGTCGTTGGAAAAGACCAGGAAATCGGTGATCCCGCAGGCCCGGTGGTGGGCAAGCCATTCCAGCAGGAAGGCGCCCTCGTTCCGGACGCAGAGGACGGCCGTGACCTTCACCGCGCCCGTCCTTTCATCTGTCCACAAATATCCCCGCCGGAGGCATCCGCCCTCTCCACCCGCGCCGCGCCGGAAGGACTAGCACGGCTGTCCCCGCGCGGCCAATCTCAGAAGAAGGCCTGCAACCCGGTGATCGCCCTCCCGAGGATCAGCGCATGGATGTCATGCGTGCCCTCGTAGGTGTTCACCGTTTCCAGGTTCACCATGTGGCGCATGATCTGGAAATCCTCCTGGATGCCGTTGCCGCCGTGCATGTCGCGCGCCATCCGCGCCGCTTCCAGCGCCTTGCCGCAGTTGTTGCGCTTGACGATCGAGATCATCTCGGGGGCGGCGTTGGCCTCGTCCATCAGCCGCCCGACGCGCAGGGATGCCTGCAAGCCCAGCGAGATCTCGGTCATCATGTTCGCCAGCTTCAGCTGGTAAAGCTGCGTCGCGGCGATCGGCCTGCCGAACTGCTTGCGGTCCAGGCCATATTGCCGCGCGGCATGCAGGCAGAACTCGGCCGCCCCCATCACCCCCCAGCTGATGCCATAGCGCGCCCGGTTCAGGCAGCCGAACGGCCCCTTCAGCCCCTCGACATGCGGCAGAAGCGCGTCCTCGCCGACCTCGACATCCTTCAGCACGATCTCGCCGGTGATGGACGCCCGCAGCGACAGCTTGCCCCCCACCTTCGGCGCCGACAGGCCCTTCATGCCCTTTTCCAGCACAAAGCCCCTGATCTTGCCGCCATGCGCCTCGGACCTGGCCCAGACCACGAAGACATCCGCGATCGGCGCGTTGGAAATCCACATCTTCGCGCCGTTCAGCACATAGCCGTTCGCCGTCTTCTTCGCGGTGGTCTTCATCCCCGCCGGGTCCGACC
>JBKBRG010000189.1:0-5373 GCA_046292325.1 Tabrizicola sp. | reverse complement strand
CCAGGATCTTGCCCAGCAGCCGCCCGTCCGGCGCGATGCAATGCACGCCGTCCCCGGCCGAGGACCAGACATTGCCGTCGCTGTCCACCCGGATCCCATCGGCGCAGCCCGGGTCGATGGTGTGAAACAGGCGCCCGTTCACCGGACGGCCATCCACCATGTCGAAGACCTTGATGTGCCGGGGGTCCGTGCTGAACATCCGCCCGGTGTCGGCGACGTAAAGCAGGCGCTCGTCCGGGCTGAAGGCCAGGCCGTTCGGGCAGGCCATGTCGGTGATCACCGCCTCGATCCCGCCCGAGGGCCCGGCCGAGGGATCGACGCGATAGACCGAACAGGGCAGTTCCTGCGGCGACTTGAAGCCTTCGTAGTCGGTCATGATCCCGTAATGCGGATCGGTGAACCAGATCGCTCCGTCGCGGGCGACGATCACGTCATTCGGACTGTTCAGGGGCTTGCCCTGGTAGGCATCGGCGATGACGGTGATCCGCCCGTCCCATTCCGTCCGCGTCACCCGCCGGGCGCCATGCTCGCAGCTGATCAGCCGCCCCTGCCGGTCGCGGGTATGGCCGTTGGCGTAGTTCGAGGGCTGGCGGAAGGTGGTGATGCCGTCCTCGGTCCAGCGCAGGATGCGGTTGTTGGGGATGTCCGAGAAGAGCAGGCACCCCTGGTCGCCGAACCAGACCGGCCCTTCGGCCCAGTCAAAGCCGGTGGCCAGCCGCTTCAGGGGCGCGTTGAACATCACATAGCGGGCGAAGGCCGGGTCGTGGGCTTCGAAGAATGACATGGCGGGCTCCTTCTTCTCTGGCGGCGCCGGGGTCGCCGGGCGACAGGGTGGGCGCGTGGCCGCGTCGCGGTCAAGCCGGGAAGTCGGTCTGCGCCGTCATCGCGCGGCTGCGGTCCGAGGCGCGGCGGAAGGCGTCCACGACCCGCGCCAGGGGCATGGTGCGGGTGACGAGCGGTTTCACGTCGATCAGGCCCAGACCGACGGCGAATTCGGGGGGAAAGCGGAAGGATCCGCGCAGCGCCAGCTTCTTGGCGGTATCGCCCCGATCCTCGACACGGACCCTGACCTCGGGGCCGAGAATCATCGGTTCGCGCAGCCGCACCGCGCCAGGGCCGCCGCGGTCGCAGTCGTCCAGGTCCAAGCCGCAGACCCCGCCGGTGGCGAGGCGCAGGCGAAGCTGGCCGGGGGAAAGGGCGGCGACCGGACGCTCTTCGATCCGCAGGTCCGCCGGGCCGGGGATGACGATGGCTTTCACGGCAGCACCGGCGTGATCAGGGGTTTGCCCGCGAAATGCGCGGTCAGATTGTCGCGCATGAGCTGACCCATGGCCTTGCGCGTCTCGATGGTGCCCGAGCCGTGATGGGGTTGCAGCAGCACGTTCGGCGCGGTCAGGAAGCGGGGGTCGAGATTCGGCTCGCCCTCGAACACGTCCAGCGCGGCGCCGGCGATGGCCCCGGTTTCCAGCGCGTCGAGAAGGGCCGTTTCGTCCAGGTTCGCCGCACGGCTGATGTTGATGACGGTGCCGTGGGGGCCAAGGGCCGCGAGGACCTCGGCGTTGACGATGTGGCGGGTCTCCGGCGTGGCGGCCAATGCAACGAACAGGTGGTCGCAGGCGCGCGCAAGGTCCACGGCGTCGGAGATCCAGGTCCAGCCCTCGGCCCCCGGCTTGGGGGCGCGGGCGCAATAGGCGATCCGCATCCCGAAGCCCTGGCAGCGCCGGGCGATGGCCGCGCCGATCCGGCCAAGGCCAAGGATGCCCGCGCGGGTGCCCGAGACCTTGCGGGTCAGCGGGAACATCCCCTTCGCCGCCCAGTCGCCCGAGCGGACCCAGGCCTCGGCCGGCCCGACCCGCCGCACCAGCGCCAGGAGCATCGCCATGGCAAGGTCTGCCACATCCTCGGTCAGGACATCGGGCGTGTTCGAGACCCGGATCCCGCGCGCCCGGCAAGAGGGCAGGTGCACCCCGTCATAGCCGACGCCGAAGACCGAGATCATCTCCAGCTTCGGGCAGGCGGCGATCATCGCCTCGGACGCGCCGAGGTCGCCGCGCGTGGCGATCGCGCGCACCTTCGGGCCGACCGCCGCGAGGAAGGCGGACTTGTCCCCGGCCTCCCACCAGCGGTGCACGGTGAAGGCGGCGTCCAGGTGCATCTGGTCCCATTCGGGATAGGGGCCGACCTGAAGGAGATCCGGTTTGGTCATGGGAAGCCTCGTGGCGGGACGCGAGGTCGGAAGTGGGGCGCTTGACAGCCGTTGTTATCGATAACACAAACAGATCGACGAAGGCTTGTCGAGAGCGAAGCAAGCGGGGCCAAGACTTGGGACATCGGCTGTTCGATCTGACCGGGCGACGGGCGCTGATCACCGGGTCGTCGCAGGGGATCGGGTTCGCTCTGGCGCAAGGGCTGGCCGCGGCGGGCGCTCGGGTGGTGCTGAACGGGCGCGACGCGGGGAAGCTGGCCGCGGCGGCGGGGCGGATCGCGGGGGCGGACGTGCTGGCCTTCGACGCGACCGACCACGCCGCGGTGCGCCGGGCCGTGGACGGGTTCGAGGCCGAAGGCAAGCCGATCGACATCCTGGTGAACAACGCCGGGATGCAGCACCGCGCGCCCCTGGAGGACTTTCCGGCCGAGGCGTTCGAGCGGCTGTTGCAGACCAACATCGCCAGCGTGTTCCATGTGGGGCAGGCGGTCGCGCGGCACATGATCGCGCGGGGGCGGGGCAAGATCATCAACATCGCCAGCGTCCAGACCGCGCTGGCCCGGCCGGGGATCGCGCCCTATGCCGCGACCAAGGGCGCGGTGGGCAACCTGACCAAGGGCATGGCGACGGACTGGGCAAGGCACGGGCTGAACTGCAACGCCATCGCTCCGGGCTATTTCGACACGCCGTTGAACGCGGCGCTGGTGGCGGACCCGGCCTTTTGCGCCTGGCTGGAGAAGCGGACGCCGGCGGGGCGCTGGGGCAAGGTCGAGGAATTGCAGGGGGCCTGCATCTTCCTGGCTTCGGATGCCGCGTCCTTCGTGAACGGGCATGTCCTGTATGTGGACGGGGGGATAACGGCATCGCTATGACAGGGCGGATCATCCTGATGGGCGTGGCGGGCTGCGGCAAGTCCTCGGTCGGCGAGGGCCTGGCGGCTCGGCTGGGCATCCCCTATCGCGACGGCGACGACCTGCATGCGCCCGAGGCGGTGAACAAGATGCGGGCGGGGATACCGCTGACGGACGAGGACCGCTGGCCCTGGCTGGACCGGGTGGCGGGGGTGCTGGCGGCGGAGGCTCCGGTCATCGTCGGCTGTTCGGCGCTGAAGCGGGCCTACCGGGACCGGATCCGGGCGGGCGCCGGGGGGCCGGTGCGCTTCGTCCATCTGGCGGGCAGCCGCGACGTGATCGCGGAACGGATGGCGAAGCGGACGGGGCATTACATGCCGACCTCGCTTCTGGACAGCCAGTTCGCGACACTGGAGCCCCCCGGCCCGGAAGAGGCGCTGACCGTGGACATCGACCAGCCGCTTGCGGCGATCGTGGACCGGATCGCCGCGCAACTGGAGCGGGTCAAGCCATGACCCTCGCCCTGATCGGAGCCGATGCGTTGGGCGGCGCCATAGGCGCCCGGCTGGTGCGGACCGGCTCGGCGCCGCCGATCTGGCGCGGGCAACCGGGAGGGCGATGGCTTTGACCGCGCCAAGCGCCGAGGTGCACCGGGTGCTGACGGCGGCGGGTCCGGGCGGCGCGGATCAGGCGCCGCTGGCGCGGCATTTCAACGGCTGCATCCCCCACCATGCCGCCACGGCGCACGGCTTCGCCCCCGCCCCATGACCTGGGCACGCAGGACCCCGACCATGGCCGATGTCGCCCGCCTTGCCGGGGTCTCGCCGATGACGGTCAGCCGGGCCTTCAGGCGCGACACATCGGTCAGCGGGGCCACGCGCGAGGCGATCCTGAAGGCCGCCGAGGATCTGGGCTATGTGCTGGACAGCACCGCCACGTCCCTGCGGTCGCAGCGGACGGATTTCGTCGCGGTCACCATCCCCTCGATCAACAACGCCAATTTCGCCGAGACGCTGCGCGGCTTGTCCGAGGGGCTGAAGGCGCGGGGCTTGCAGATCCTGCTCGGCCATACCGACTATGACCTCCACGAGGAGGAGCGGCTGATCGAACAGCTGCTGCGCCGGCGGCCCGAGGCCATCGTGGTGACGGGGGGCCGGCATACACCGCGGGCGCGGCGGCTTCTGGAGAATGCCGGGCTGCCGGTGATCGAGACCTGGGACCTGCCGGCCGAGCCCATCGGGCATGTGGTGGGTTTTTCCAACGCCGATGCGATGCGCGGCATGGTGAACCATTTCGTCCGGCAGGGCGCGACGCGGATCGCCTTCCTTGGCGGCGATGCCGACTGCGACACGCGCGGCGCCGACCGGCGCGAGGGCTTCGTCACCGCGATGCGGGCACATGGGCTGGACGCAAGCCGCCTGATCGCCGCCGGCGCCCCGCCGATCTCCATGCGCGAGGGGGCGGTGGCGATGGGGCGGCTGCTGGACAGGCTGCCCGATACCCAGGCCGTGATCTGCGTGTCGGACCTGTCGGCCTTCGGTGCCCTGACCGAATGCCAGCGGCGCGGCGTCCGGGTGCCGGGGGACATCTGGATCGCCGGTTTCGGCAATTACGAGATCGCCGAGGTCTCGTTTCCCGCGCTGACCACGATCAACCCCTTCCCGCGCGAGATCGGCGCAAGGGCGGCGGCGCTGATCCTCGACGTGCTGGACGGCCGGCAGATCGCCCCGGCGACGCAGCGGATCGCGCCAGAGCTGATCGTGCGGCAGTCCAGCCGCTAGACGGGTCAGAGGATGCCGGCCGTGCGCACGTCCTCGGCGGCAAAGTCGATCAGCGCGCGGATCTTGCGCGGCAGGACGCGGCCTTCCAGCCAGACCGCGGAAAGCTGGCCCTCCTCGCCCGGCCAGTCGGCCAGCACCGGGACCACCGCCCCCGCCTCCAGCGCCGCGCGGGCGGCAAAGCGCGGGGCATAGGCCAGCCCCTGCCCCGCTGCCGCCAGTTCCACCGCCGCGCGGGCCGAGTTCACCCGGAACCGGCCCTGCACCGCGACGGGGACGGGTGGGCGGCCGAAGGCCCAGCGCCGGCTGTCGCGCCGGTTGGTGTCCAGGATGCAGTCATGCGCGGCCAGATCCTGCGGTGTCGCGGGCGTCCCGCGCCGGGCGAGGTAGTCGGGGCTGGCCACGAGGACCGACCCGAAACCGCCCAGCCGGCGCAGCTTCAGCGTCTGCGTATCGGTCCGGCCCATGCGGAAGGCGAGGTCGATCCCCTCGGCCGCAAGATCCACATGGCGGTCGTCGAGCCTGAGGTCGAAGGACA
>JBKBRG010000188.1:0-5401 GCA_046292325.1 Tabrizicola sp. | reverse complement strand
AGCCGATGGTGAACCTCGGCCGACCCGAGACCCATGTCCTGGCTGACGACTGGACTGCGGTCACCCGCGACAAGTCGCTGTCGGCGCAGTTCGAGCATTCGGTCGGCGTGACCGCCACGGGCTGCGAGATCTTCACCCTGTCCCCCGCCGGCAGGTTCCACCCGACCTGGGGCTAGGGGATCAGGATCCTTCGCAGGATCTTGCAGATTTCTTCGAAGAGATCCGGCCCTCAGATCCCCGCATACCACTCATACCCCCGGTCGGCCCAATAGCTGCCGCGGCCCCGGCCGAGTGCCGCCAGACTGTCGGTCAACTCGATGGTATGGACATATTTCGCCATCTTGTAGCCCAGCTGCCGTTCCACCCGCAGCCGCAAGGGCGCGCCGTTCGCCACCGGCAGGGGCGCGCCGTTCATCGCATAGGCGAGGATGGTCTGCGGATGGAAGGCGTCGATCAGGTCGATCGATTCATAGTAGAACACCTCGCCCGACAGGCTCCGCTCGATGGCGTCAAAGCAGTGGAACACGGCATAGCGCGCGGTCACTCTCGGCTGCGCCAAATTCAGGACCGTGCCCAGCGGCACGCCCTGCCATTTGGCGATGCAGCTCCAGCCCTCGACGCAGTCGTGCCGGGTGATCTGGGTGCGCGACGGCAGCGCGGCGAGGTCAGCCAGCGACAGGCTTTGCGGGGTTTCGACCAGACCCGTCACCGTCAGCCGGTAGTCGCGGAAGCCCGCCCCGGCCATCCGGCGATAGTCCGCCCCGTCGGGATCGACCGACCCGTTCGGGCGCTGGCCCTGCCGGATGTCCGCCTCGGAAAACTCGGGCGCCAGCCGGTTGCCCATCAGTGCGCGCTGGGCGGTCCGGGTCAGGCCCTCATGACTGGCGAAGAGGGCGCGCAGCGCGCTGTCCCCTTCGGTCGCGCTGTCAAGAACCTTGCATCCCGACAGCGCCAGCGCCGCCCCACCCAGCAGGAACCTGCGACGATCAGACATCACGCTCTTCCTCCGTGCGATACCAGCCGGTCAGGATCGACCGCATCTCGTTCAGGGGGCCCGCCAACAGGATCATCGCCATGTGCACGGCAAAAAAGCCCAGGAGCGCGACCATGGTCAGGAAGTGGATCGTCCGGGCGGTCTGGCGGCCCCCGAAGACCTCCGGCAGCCAGGGCGCGGCGGCATTGAAGCCGGGCGACATCGCAAGGCCGGTCAGGATCATCAGGGGCAGCGCCACGAACAGGACCGAGGCATAGGCGAGCTTCTGCAACACGCCGTAGTCGGCCCGATGGTGAAACCGCAGCCGGGCATGGTCGGCAATGTCACGCGGCAGGGCGCGCAGGTCTGCCCGGCCCGGGATCAGCTGGCGCAGGTGGCCGTTCAGGGCCGAGGCGACCAGCCAGACCGTCAGCGTGCCCACCAGCACCCAGGCGAAGAAGAAGTGGATGACCCGGCCTGTCGAAAGGCTCGTCTTCGACGGGATGGTCAGCGCCGCCGGGAAGGCCCGCGCCTCGCCGTTCGAGACGCCCAGCACCCCGGTCGTGTCGAATTCGACGCCGAACAGGCGCGTCACACCGCGCAGCTCTCCGCCCGCGTCCACCGCGCCGATCTCCAGGATCGCGTTGTCATAGTCGAAGCCCGACTCCCCGCCGATATGCAGGCTGGGAAAGGCGTTGAAGATCTGAAGGCCCGTCAGCATCAGGAAGAAAAGGCTGACGGCCCAAAGCCAGTGCGTGATCCGGGTCACCAGGCGCTGGCGGTAGACGAGCGGTCCCTTCGACATGGCTTTGCCTCTTGCATCCCGGCGATAGCAACGGGCCGCCGACGCAGAAGTTTCACCAAGCCCGGCCAGGCTGGGCTGATTGCATTTCCGCACGTCGGGGCTTATCTCGGGAAACCTGAGCGAAGGGGCAGCAGGCGCGGCATGAACTGGATCACCAATTACGTCCGTCCGAAGATCAACTCGCTGTTCTCGCGCCGCGAGGTGCCCGAGAACCTGTGGACCAAGTGCCCCGAATGCGGGACGATGCTGTTCCACCGAGAGCTGGCGGCGAACCTCAACGTCTGCGGCACCTGCGATCACCACATGACGATCAGCCCGCGCGCGCGCTTCGAGGCGCTGTTCGACGGGGGCATCTTCACCGAGGTCAAGGTGCCCGAGCCGGTGGTCGATCCGTTGCAGTTCCGCGACCAGAAGAAATACACCGAACGCCTGAAGGCCGCGCAGAAGGCCACCGGCGAGAAGGACGCGATGCTGGTGGCCGAGGGCGAGATCGGCCGGACGCCGATCGTCGCCGCCGCGCAGGATTTCAGCTTCATGGCGGGGTCGATGGGCATGTATGTCGGCAACGCGATCATCGCCGCCGCCGAACGCGCCGTGAAGCTCAAGCGCCCGCTGGTCCTGTTCTCGGCCAGCGGAGGGGCGCGGATGCAGGAGGGGATGCTGTCCCTGATGCAGATGCCGCGCACCACGGTCGCGGTGCAGATGCTGAAAGAGGCCAGGCTGCCCTACATCGTCGTGCTGACCCATCCGACGACGGGCGGGGTCACGGCCAGCTATGCCATGCTGGGCGACGTGCAGATCGCCGAGCCGAACGCCCAGATCGGCTTTGCCGGCGCCCGGGTGATCGAACAGACGATCCGCGAGAAGCTGCCCGAGGGGTTCCAGCGCGCGGAATACCTGCTGGACCACGGCATGCTGGACCGCGTGGTGCATCGCAAGGCGATGAAGGACGAACTTGTCACCCTGATCCGCCTGCTGACCGGCCTGCCCCCTGCCATCAAGGGCGATCTGGCACCGCCGGCGGAGAAGCCCATGGACAAGGCGGAAGCCAAGGCGTGACCCTCACCTCGGATGTCATCCTCGAGCGGATGATGACGCTGCATCCCAAGGTCATCGACCTGACCCTGGGCCGCGTCGAACGGCTGCTGACCGCGCTGGGAAACCCGGAACGGGCGATCCCCCCCGTGATCCACATCGCCGGCACCAACGGCAAGGGCTCCACCCAGGCGATGATCCGGGCGGGGCTCGAGGCGGGCGGGGACCGGGTGCATGCCTACACCTCGCCGCATCTCGCGCGGTTCCACGAACGCATCCGCCTGGCGGGAGAGCTGATCAGTGAACCCGCGCTGACCGCGCTTCTGGACGAATGCGTGGCGGCGAACGGCGGGGAAGAGATCACCTTCTTCGAGATCACCACCTGCGCGGCCTTTCTGGCCTTTGCCCGCACGCCGGCGGACTGGACGCTGCTGGAGGTCGGCCTTGGCGGGCGGCTCGATGCAACGAACGTGGTGGACCGGCCGCGGCTGACGATCATCACCCCGGTGTCGATGGATCACGAGGCCTTCCTGGGCGACACGGTTGCCAGGATCGCGGGCGAAAAGGCCGGGATCATCAAGCGCGGCGTGCCGGTGATCGTGGGGCCGCAGACCGAGGAGGGCCTTGCCGTGATCGAGGCGCAGGCCGCGCGGCTCGGCGCCCCGGTCCTGGCGCATGGCCAGCACTGGCAGGCCTTCGAGGATCGCGGTCGGCTGATCTATCAGGACGAGACCGGGCTTCTGGACCTGCCGCTGCCGAACCTGCCGGGGCCGCACCAGATCCAGAACGCGGGCGCGGCGATCGCCGCCCTGCGCGCGCTTGGCCGGGACGAGGCCGCCTGCGAGGCCGCCGTCACCCGCGCTGTCTGGCCCGCCCGGATGCAGCGCCTCCGCCAGGGCCCGCTGGTGGACCTTGCGCCGCGGGTCGAGCTCTGGTTAGACGGCGGGCACAACCCCGCCGGGGGCGAGGCGGTGGCCGCGACGCTGGCGCGGATGCCGCGGCGCGAGACGCATCTGATCTGCGGCATGCTGAACACCAAGGACGTGCTGGGCTACATGCGCCCGCTTGCCCCCCAGGTCGCGCGGCTGCATGCGGTATCGATCCCCGGCGAGAAGAACACCCTGCCCGCCGAGGCCACCCGCGATGCGGCCCGCGCCGCCGGAATGGAGGCGGTCACGGCCGGATCGGTCGCCGAGGCGCTGGCCGCGATCGCCGCCACCACGCCCGAGGCGCGGGTGCTGATCTGCGGCTCGCTCTACCTCGCGGGGACGGTGCTGCGCGAAAACGGCTGATCCAGGATCCTTCGAAGGTTTCTGCAGATCTTTCCGAAAGGATCTGCGACCGGCCTCAGCCCTTCGCGCCATAGCGGGCAAGGAACATCTCGACCGCGCCATGCACCGTGCGGTGGACGAGATCGGGGGTGATGGTCTCGGCCATGCCGAACATCAGCCGGTCATGGATCGTCGCCTTGCAGAGCTGCGCAAACTGGTCCGCGGCAAGGTCCAGATCGTCGATCTTCAGCGCGCCGCTGGTGACGTAGCAGCCCAGGTGATGCACCAGCCGGGCGTGGATCAGGCCGGGGCCGAAATCGTGGAACTGCCGGCCGAGTCCCGGAAAATGCTCGCCTTCGCCCACCACGATGCGGAACATGCGCTGGCCGAAATCCGACAGGTGGAAGGCCACGATCCGTTCCGCCGCGATGGTCAGCGCCACCTGCACCGGCACGTCGCCCGCGACCATCGCCTCGGCTTCCTCGGTCTGGCGATGGCATTCGCAGCGCGCGACCTCCAGGAACAGCAGCTGCTTGTCGGGGAAATAGGCGTAGATCGTCGCCTTCGACACGCCCGCCTCGCGGGCAATGTCATCGACCGAGGCGCGCTCGAAACCGTCCCGCATGAAGACCTTCCGGGCGCCTTCCAGCACCTGGTCGAACTTGCGGCCGCGCCGGACCCCTTGATCGGCAGCTACGTTCATCGGTCCCCCTGCGAGGGACCATAGAGCATCGCGGCCCGGCGCGGCAAGCGAGGCGAGGGTCACTCGGCCGGCTGGCAGGTCGTTCCGGCCCGGGGCGTCTCGCAGCCCTTGGACGAGGGCGTGACCGTCTCGGTCGGGAAGCTCAGCGAAGGCAACAGGATGGTCAGCGACTGCGCCGAAGCCGGGATGGCCAGCGACAGGGTGACGGCGAGGGCAAGCGCGAAGCGGTCCATTTCGATCTCCATTCTGAACTCTGCGGTTCAGATGCACTTCTAAACCGGTGAGTTCAGTTTGGCAAGCCGATTCTGAACCGTGAAGTTCAGATTATCGCATTGCACCTGCTGATGACCCGACTAGATTAGAATCGTTCCAGACAAGGTGCCTTGATGCTGTCCTCACTGACCTTCCGACGCCGCTTCTCCGATCTTTCGGAACAGGAGGTGCTGGCGCTGGCAATCTCGTCCGAAGAGGACGACGCCCGCATCTACCGCAGCTTTGCCGAACGGCTGCGCGCCGATTACCCCGCCTCGGCGGCGGTCTTCGAGGGCATGGCGAAGGAGGAGGACGGCCACCGCCAGCGGCTGATCGACCTGCACCGCGCGCGGTTCGGCGAG
>JBKBRG010000187.1:0-5409 GCA_046292325.1 Tabrizicola sp. | reverse complement strand
CGCACGAGGCGGACGCCCAGCGCATAGGTGCCGGTCTCGGGGTCGAGCGTCAGCATGCCCTGATGCGTCAGGGTCTGCAAAAGCCGGTAGAGCGTGGCCTTGGGATAGGCCGACTGGGCCAGAAGATCGGAAAAGCGCACGGGGCGGCCATGGCTGGCCACCATGTCCAGCACGTCCAGCGCCTTGCCCACCGTGCCGTCGGCATGTCCCTCTGCGCCCATCGCCCCTCCCGCAACGTCGTTGTTGACAGCTTAGACGATAGCCGACATAGTTTTCAATATTCAAGACTAAGTTTCAAATAGTGAAACCAAAGGGAGGAAACCATGGTTCACAAACTGACGGGCGCGGTTGCGCTCGGGGCGGCACTGATGCTGTCCACATCCGCCTTCGCGCAGGACAAGCGGGTCGTCACCTGGAACGCGGATTACGACCCGATTCCGCTGGCCGCCGCCGAAGCCCTGATCGCCGATTTCGAGGCCGCGAACCCCGACATCGACATCCAGATGACCAACTTCGACCACGAGGCCTACAAGAACGCGATCCGCAACTTCCTGACCGCGGATCCGCCGGACCTGGCCAACTGGTATGCCGCGAACCGGATGCGGCCCTTCGTGGAAGCGGGGCTGTTCGCCGACATCTCGGATGTCTGGGCAAACAACGGGCTGATGGAGTCGCTCGCCTCGTCGGTGCTGTCCTCGACCATCGACGGCAAGCAGTATGCGATACCCTACACCTACTACCAGTGGGGCATCTACTATAACCGCGACGCCTACAAGGCAGCGGGAGTCGAGGTTCCGGGGCCGGAAGGCGTGACCTGGGATCAGTTCCTGGCCAACTGCGAGAAGTTCAAGGCCGCGGGCATCGACTGCGTGACGACGGGTTCGTCGGCGCTGTGGCCGGTGGCGGGCATCTTCGACTATGTGTCGATGCGCACCAACGGCTATCAGTTCCACAGCGACCTTGCCGCGGGCAAGATCTCGTGGACCTCGCCGGAAGTGGCGGCGGTGTTCGACAACTTCGGCAAGTTGCAACCCTACATCACCGCGAACCATGCCGCGATCGACTGGCAGGATGCGGCGGCGCTTCTGGTGCAGGGCAAGGCCGCGAACTACGTCATGGGCAACTTCGCCGTCGGCGTCTTCAAGGAAGGCGGGATGACGAACGACAACCTGGGCTTCATGGTCTTCCCGGAAATCACTCCCGGCATCCCGCGGGCCGAGGAGGCGCCGACCGACACGATCCACCTGACCTCCGGCGCCAAGAACCCCGAGGACGCGAAGAAGTTCCTGGCCTACATGGCCAGTGCCGAGGCGCAGTCCAAGTGGAACGCGGCCGTGGGCCAGTTGCCCACCAACAAGAACGCGACGGTCGATCCGGCCGATCCGTTCCTGACCGCGGGCTTCCAGGCGCTGTCCACCGCGACGGGTGGCATCGCCCAGTTCTGGGACCGTGACGCGGATGCCGAATATGCCAAGGTCGGCATGGAAGGCTTCCAGCAGTTCCTGGTGCAGCCCGACCAGCGCGAGGCGATCCTGGCGCGGCTGGAGCAGGCCCGCACGCGGCTTTACCCGCAGTAAGCCAATCCGGGCGCCCTCCGTTCGCGGGGGGCGCCTGCTTTCGTTTTCCGGGGGGGAGGACATGGCTGAGGCAGCTTCGACACCGCGGCGCTGGACCCAGAGGACGATTGCGCCCTGGCTGTTCCTGGCCCCGGGGCTGATCATGTTCGCGATCTATGTGCTCTGGCCGATCGTGGAAAGCGTCACGCTGTCCTTCTACGACTGGGACGGGCTTTACGACCGCGACGGCAACTTCACCGGGCGCTTCGTCGGCATGGGCAACTACCAGGAGCTGATGACCGACCCGGCCTTCACCGTCAGCCTGTGGAACAACCTGAAATGGCTGGTCCTCTACATGCTGGCCCTGCCGGCGGGGCTGTTCATCGCGATCTTCCTGAACCAGACCGTCACCGGCATCCGGCTTTACAAGTCGCTGTTCTTCTTTCCCTTCGTGATCAGCCAGGTCGTCGTCGGCCTGATCTTCAGCTGGTTCTACGCGCCGAACTTCGGTCTTTTCTACCTCTTGACGGAAAGGCTTTTCGGGCAGGGCACGGCAATCCTTGCCGACCCCGACCTTGTGACCTACGGCATCATCGCCGCCGGCCTCTGGCCGCAGATCGCCTATGTCATGATCCTCTACCTGACCGGTCTGAACAACGTGGCCCCCGACCAGATCGAGGCGGCGCGGCTGGACGGGGCGAAGGGCTGGCGGATGCTGTGGCATGTGGTGCTGCCGCAACTCAGGCCCGCCACCTTCATCGCGGTCATCGTCACGGTGATCGGGGCGCTGCGGTCCTTCGACCTGGTGTCGATCATGACCAACGGCGGGCCCTTCGGGTCCAGCCGGGTCCTCTCCTACTACATGTTCGAGATGGCACTTGGGGAATACGGCTTCCGCATGGGCTATGGCGCGGCGATCGCCGTGGTCCTGTTCCTGATCATGATGGTCTTCATCTCGGGCTTCATCTGGAAGATGTGGCGCGACGAGAGGGAGCGCTGAGATGTTCCCGCGTCCGATCCAGAAATCCTCGACCGCCGTCCGGTGGCTCTACACCATCGCCCTGCCGGTCGCCCTCCTCATCTGGCTGTTCCCGCTCATGGGCGTCGCGCTGACCTCGCTGCGGCCCGCCTCGGACCTGGCGCAGGGGAACTACTTCGGCATGCCCTCGGGCATCGCCTGGGAGAACTACAGGTTCATCTTCACCCAGACCCCCATCGGGCAATACATGGTCAACTCGCTGTGGGTGACGATCCCGACGGTGATCGGGGCGGTCGGGCTGTCGCTGATGACCGGCTTTGCCCTGGCGGTCTACGGGTTCCGGGCGAACCTGCTGGTGTTCTTCCTGTTCGTCGCGGGCAATTTCGTGCCCTTCCAGATCCTGATGGTCCCGGTCCGCGACATGACGCTGCGGCTGGGAATGTATGACACCTGGTATGGCCTGGCGCTGTTTCACATCGCCTTCCAGACCGGGTTCTGCACGCTGTTCATGCGGAACTTCATCAAGGCCCTGCCCTTCGAGCTGATCGAGGCGGCACGGGTGGAGGGCGTCAGCGAATGGCGCATCTTCGCCCATATCGTGCTGCCCCTGATGCGCCCCGCCATCGCGGCCCTGTCGGTGCTGGTTTTCACCTTCATCTGGAACGATTTCTTCTGGGCCACCGTGCTGACGCAGGGCGTGGACAGCCAGCCGATCACCGCCGGCCTGTCCAGCCTGAACGGCCAGTGGATCGCCCAGTGGCATCTGGTCAGCGCCGGATCCATCCTTGCAGCCCTGCCGCCGGTCGTGATGTTCTTCCTGATGCAGAAGCACTTCATCGCCGGTCTCACGCTTGGGGCGGTGAAATGACGGGCGGGACGTGCGGCGGGAACGGGCCGCGGAAAGCATGAGGACGGAACCGACGCGATGATCTTCGAGGACCTCAGGGGACAATCCGTGTTCATCACCGGGGGCGGCGCGGGCATCGGCGCGGCGCTGACCGAGGCCTTCCTGCGTCAGGGCGCGAAGGTCGCCTTCTGCCAAAGGTCGGACGCCACGGCCTTCTGCGACCGGATGGAGGCCGCCACCGGCAACCGGCCCCTGTTCCTGCCCTGCGACATCGCGCTGACCGACCAGTTGCAGCTGACGCTGGATACCGCCGCCAGGGCGCATGGGCCGATCACCGTGCTGGTGAACAACGCCGCCAACGACACGCGGCACGAGACGTTGCAGACCGACCAGACCTTCTGGGACTGGTCGATGGCGGTGAACCTGCGGTCCTATTTCTTTGCCTGCCAGTCGGTCATCCCCGGCATGAAGGCGGCGGGCGGGGGCAGCATCATCAACTTTTCCTCGATCAGCTTCATGATGGCCGACAAGGGCTATGCCGCATACATCACCGCCAATGCCGGGATCGTGGGGCTGACCCGGACGCTGGCGCGCGAGTTCGGGCCGGACCGCATCCGCGTCAACGCCATCGCCCCCGGCTGGGTGCTGACCGAGCGGCAGAAGCAGCTTTGGGTCACGCCCGAGGCGCTGTCGGCCCATCTTGCCCGCCAGTGCCTGCCCGACCCGATCCAGCCCGAGGACATGGCGGGGACGGTGCTGTTCCTGGCCTCGACGGCCTCGCGCATGATGACCTCGCAGACCCTGATCCTGGATGGAGGCTATATCTCCTCATGACCGCCCTCTCTCCCGCCTGGATCGCCGTGGACTGGGGCACCTCGAACCTGCGCGCCTTCGCGATGGCGGCGGATGGCCGGGTGCTGGCCGAGGCCGCATCGGAGGAAGGCATGGGCAGGCTGACCCGCGACGGGTTCGAGCCGGCGCTCTTGCGGCTGATCGGGGCCTGGCTGGACGACCGGCCCCCGGTGGTGGCCTGCGGCATGGTGGGCAGCCGGCAGGGCTGGTGCGAGGCCCCCTATCGCGCCGTGCCCTGTTCGCCGCTGGACCGGGCGGCGCTGGTGCAGGCCCCGACCGGCGATCCGCGACTGTCGGTCCGGATCGTGCCGGGGCTGAAACAGGCCCGGCCGGCCGATGTGATGCGGGGCGAAGAGACGCAGATCGCCGGTGCGCTGCGGCTGATGCCCGGCTATGACGGGGTGATCTGCCTGCCAGGCACCCATTCGAAATGGGCCCATGTCAGCGCGGGCGAAGTGGTCAGCTTCCAGACCTTCATGACCGGGGAACTGTTCGCGCTGCTGTCCGGCGCCTCGGTCCTGCGCCACGGCATGCAGACCGAGGGCTGGGACGACGCGGCCTTCGACTCTGCCGTGTCCGACGCGATCTCGCGTCCCGAGCGGATTGCCGCACGATTGTTCACGATCCGCGCCGAGGGCCTGATCGCGGGGCTGGCGCCGGATGCCGCGCGGTCCCGGCTGTCGGGTCTTCTGATCGCCACCGAGCTTGCCGCCGCCCGGCCCTACTGGCTGGGCCAGAGGGTGACGCTGGTCGGGGCCGAACGCATCTCCATGGCCTATGCCCGCGCGCTGGCCGCGCAGGGCGTAGAGGCGAAGCGGCTGTCCGCAACCGACTGCACGCTGGCAGGCCTTTCGCTGCTGGCGCCCGAAAAGGTATCCGACCGATGAGCCACCGAAACCTGATTGCCATCCTGCGCGGGATCACCCCGGAAGAGGCCGCCGCGGCCGCACGCGCCCTGGTGGCCACCGGGATCACCCGGATCGAGGTGCCGCTGAACTCGCCCGACCCCTTCGCCTCGATCGCCGCCATGGCAGCGGCGGTGCCGGGGGCCGAGATCGGCGCCGGCACGGTGCTGACGGTCGCGGAGGTTACCCGGGTGAAGGCGGCGGGAGGAAGGCTGGTCGTCTCGCCGAACTGCGACCCCGAGGTGATTGCGGCCACCCGGGCCGCCGGCA
>JBKBRG010000186.1:0-5418 GCA_046292325.1 Tabrizicola sp. | reverse complement strand
AGATGATCGCGGTCGATATGCTGGAGGGCAAGCTCTACCACGACACCGAGATCAAGGACAAACTGGCCGCCGCCCAGCCCTATGGCGAGTGGATCGAGAAGGTCGTCGATCTGAACAGCCTGCTGCGCGACGTGCCCGAGACGCAGACCTACACCGGTGCCGAACTGCGCAAGCGGCAGATCGCGGCGGGGTTCACCCTGGAAGAGCTGGAGCAGGTTCTGGCGCCGATGGCCGAGGACGGCAAGGAAATGGTCGCCTCGATGGGCGACGACACGCCGCCGGCGGTCCTGTCGGAGCAGTATCGCCCGCTGAGCCATTACTTCCGCCAGAACTTCAGCCAGGTGACGAACCCGCCCATCGACAGCCTGCGCGAAGGGCGCGTCATGTCGCTGAAGACGCGCTTTGGCAACCTGAAGAACGTGCTGGACGAATCGAGCGCCCAGACCGAGATCCTGGTGCTGGAAAGCCCCTTCATCGCCAACCGCGAGTTCCAGGTCATGGTGGAACGCTTCGGCGATCAGGTGGCCTTCATCGACTGCACCTTCCCGGTGGGCGAGGGCCTGGACGACCTGCGTCAGGGGCTGGAGCGGATCCGGGCCGAGGCCGAGGATGCCGTGCGGTCGGGTGCGGCGCAACTGGTGCTGACGGACGAACACCAGGGGCCGGACAAGGTGGGGATGCCGATGATCCTTGCCACCTCGGCGGTGCATTCCTGGCTGACGCGCAAGGGGCTGCGCACCTTCTGTTCGATCAACGTGCGGTCGGCGGAATGCATCGACCCGCATTACTTTGCCGTGCTGATCGGCTGCGGCGCGACCACGGTGAACCCCTATCTGGCGCAGGATTCCATAGCCGACCGCCTCGAGCGGGGGCTCTTGGACGGCACGCTGACCGACGCGATGCGGCGCTATCGCGATGCCATCGACGCGGGGCTTCTGAAGATCATGTCGAAGATGGGGATCAGCGTGATCTCCAGCTATCGCGGCGGTCTGAACTTCGAGGCCGTGGGTCTGTCCCGCGCCATGGTGGCGGAATATTTCCCCGGCATGCAGTCGCGCATCTCGGGCATCGGTCTGACCGGGATCGAGCAGAAGCTGGAGGAGGTCCACCGCAAGGGATGGCTGGGCGGTGCCGATGTCCTGCCCATCGGCGGCTTCTACAAGGCGCGGCGGTCGGGCGAGAAGCACGCCTGGGAGGCGCAGACGATGCACATGCTGCAATCGGCCTGCGACCGGGCGAGCTATGACATCTGGAAGCAATACAGCGCGGCGATGCGGGCCAACCCGCCGATCCATCTGCGCGACCTTCTGGACATCAAGCCGCTGGGCAAGCCGGTGCCGATCGAGGAGGTGGAGTCGATCACCTCGATCCGCAAGCGGTTCGTCACGCCCGGCATGTCGCTGGGGGCGCTGAGCCCCGAGGCGCACAAGACGCTGAACGTGGCGATGAACCGGATCGGCGCCAAGTCCGACAGCGGCGAGGGCGGCGAGGATCCGGCGCATTTCGTGCCGGAACCGAACGGCGACAACCCCTCGGCCAAGATCAAGCAGGTCGCGTCGGGCCGGTTCGGCGTGACGGCGGAATATCTGAACGCCTGCGAGGAGCTGGAGATCAAGGTCGCGCAAGGGGCGAAGCCCGGCGAGGGCGGCCAGCTGCCGGGGATGAAGGTCACGGCGCTGATCGCTCGCCTAAGGCATTCGACGCCGGGGGTGACGCTGATCTCGCCTCCGCCGCACCACGACATCTATTCGATCGAGGACCTCGCCCAGCTGATCTACGACCTGAAGCAGATCAACCCGCGCGCCAAGGTCTGCGTGAAGCTGGTCTCCTCGTCCGGCGTCGGCACCATCGCGGCGGGCGTGGCCAAGGCCAAGGCCGACGTGATCCTGATCTCGGGCCACAACGGGGGCACGGGGGCATCGCCGGCGACCAGCATCAAGTATGCCGGCCTGCCCTGGGAGATGGGCCTGACCGAGGCGCATCAGGTGCTGGCGATGAACAACCTGCGCGAGCGGGTGACGCTGCGCACCGATGGCGGGCTGCGGACGGGGCGCGACATCGTCATGGCGGCGATGATGGGGGCCGAGGAATACGGCATCGGCACCGCCGCGCTGATCGCCATGGGCTGCATCATGGTGCGGCAGTGCCAGTCGAACACCTGCCCGGTGGGCGTCTGCACCCAGGACGAACGCCTGCGCGCCAAGTTCACCGGCACGGCGGACAAGGTGGTGAACCTGATCACCTTCTACGCGCAGGAAGTGCGGGAAATCCTTGCCTCGATCGGCGCACGGTCGATGGACGAGATCATCGGGCGGGCCGACCTGCTGACCCAGGTCAGCCGGGGTGCTGCGAACCTGGACGACCTCGATCTGAACCCGCTGCTGATCACCGTCGATGGGGCGCGCTCGATCACCTATGACCGGTCCAAACCCCGGAACGCCGTGCCCGACACGCTGGATGCCGAGATCATAAAGGACGGGCACCGCTTCTTCGAGGATGGCGAGAAGATGCAGCTGTCCTACGCCGTGCGGAACACGCTGCGGACCATCGGCACGCGGGCGTCGAGCCATATCGTCAAGAAGTTCGGGATGCGGAATGCCTTGCAGCCCGACCATCTGACGGTGAAGCTGACCGGGTCCTGCGGGCAGTCGCTGGGCGCCTTCGCGGTGCGGGGCCTGAAGCTGGAAGTGCAGGGCGACGCCAACGACTATGTCGGCAAGGGCCTGTCGGGCGGCACCATCACGGTGCGGCCGCTGATGTCCTCGCCCCTGAAGGCGGAAGAGAACACGATCATCGGCAACACCGTGCTGTATGGGGCGACCGATGGCTTCCTCTTCGCCAGCGGCCGCGCCGGAGAGCGGTTCGCGGTGCGCAACAGTGGCGCTTCGGTCGTGGTGGAAGGCTGCGGCTCGAACGGCTGCGAATACATGACCGGCGGCGTGGCGGTGATCCTGGGCCGGATCGGCGCGAACTTTGGCGCCGGGATGACGGGCGGGATGGCCTATGTCTACGATCCCGAAGGCGTGGCCGAGGATTTCATGAACCTGGAATCGATCCTGACCTGCGCCGTGGGTCATCCGCACTGGGAGATGCAGCTGAAGGGCCTGATCCAGCGCCACCAGGAGGAGACCGGCAGCCGGATCGCCGGGCGCATCCTGTCGAACTGGGACCGCGAGCGGCAGAACTTCCTTCAGGTCTGCCCGAAGGAGATGGTCGACCGCCTGCCCTATCCGCTGTCGGACGAAGTGGCCAAGGTTCCGGCAGAGTGACACGGTGCGCACCCGGCCCGCGACAGGCCGGGTGCCGCGCACCGCGGCCGAAGCCGTCTTCAGGCTGTTGCGCCGATGTTGCAGCTTCGTCATGCGGGCGTTGTCGGCTCGGGACATCCAGTCGGGGTCAACCCGACAAATGGAGACCCAGCCATGCACCTTCGCGGACTGACCCTCACCACTGCACTCACGCTCATTGCCGTTCCGGCATCTGCCGAAACCACCTTTCCCGCCACTCTTGCCGGACACGCGCTGATCCCGGCAGGGACCTTCATCGCCGCGCCTGCCGACGCGCCGAAGGATGCCGCGATGCCCGGCAAGTTCACGGGTGCCGCCCGGACAATGGAAGCGGCAAGCGTCATGGGCGACACGGGCGGAATGCACGGCAAGCGACCGACCGGGATCAAGCTGCCCTTCGAGGGTCAGCCGATCCAGGGCTTTTCGGGACTGTCGATGACCCTGGCCGAGGATGGCAGCGTCATCAGCCTGACCGACAACGGCTTTGGCGCCAAGGCCAACAGCCCGGATTCCCTGCTGTATTTCCACCGCATCCAGCCGGATTTTGCCGCCGGCAAGGTCGAGGTGCGGCAGACGGTCTTCCTGCGCGACCCGGATTTCAAGGTGCCGTTCCGCATCGCCTATGAAGGCAGCGAGGCCCGTTACCTGACCGGGGCGGATTTCGACCCGGAAAGCATCCAGCTGGTGGGCGACACGCTCTGGATCGGCGACGAGTTCGGCCCCTATCTGCTGAATGCCAGCCTGGACGGCGTGATCCTTGGCGTCTATCCGACGAAGATGGGCGAGACGGTCCTGAAAGGCCCCGACACCCCCGGCATCAGCGCGACTTCGGCCATCGGCAAGGACTGGGTGGTGCAGCGGTCGGGCGGCTATGAAGGGATGGCCCTGCAACCCGGCACCAACCTGTTGTGGGCCATGCTGGAAAAGCCTCTCTTGAAGGAAGATGGCCAGCCGGAAGGCACCTTCCTGCGGGTGATGGCCTTCGACCCGGCCAGGAAGGAATGGACCGGGGCGGGCTTCAAGTTCGCGCTGAGCGAGGGGGCAACGGCGATCGGCGACTTCAACTTCATCGACGAGACCCGCGCCCTGGTGATCGAACGCGACAACGGCGAGGGCGTTCCGGCGCTGAAATGTGCCGGTGATCCCGCGCCCGACTGCTTTCCGATGCCGGCAATGCTGAAGCGGATCGTGCTGATCGACACTGCCCAGATCGATGCCGAGGGCTTTGCCAAGCGGATCGGCCACATCGACCTGATGAACATTGCCGACCCCGAGGGCAAGGCGCGGCTGGAAACGGCCGGAGGCACGCCGGGAACGTTCACCCTTCCGTTCTTCACCATCGAGAACGTGATGAAGGTGGATGACAGCCACATCATGGTCGCCGTCGACAACAACCTGCCCTTTTCCAGCGGGCGTGCGCTGGACAAGGCGGCGGACAACGAGTTCGTCCTGTTGTCGGTGCCCGAGCTTCTGGCCGCGAAATGACCGGATGGGGCAGCCACAGGGCCGCCCCTATTCCGAAGATGACCGGGCCCAGAGATTGATGTCCTTCTCTTCCGAGATCGCGTCGATCCGGGCCAGTTCCTCGGCGGTGAAATCCAGGTTCTCCAGCGCGCCGACGCAGTCCACCACCTGTTCGGGCCGCGATGCCCCGATCAGCGCGCTGGTGATCCCGCCATTCCGCAGGACCCAGGCGATGGCCATCTGCGCCAGCGTCTGGCCCCGCGCGGCGGCCATGTCGTTCAGCTTGCGCACCGAGGCCAGCGCCTTTTCCACCACCGCGGGGTCGAGCGATTTGCCTTGCGTCGCCCGGCTGCCGGCAGGGATGCCGTTCAGATACTTGCTGGTCAGGATGCCCTGTGCCAACGGCACGAAGGCGATCGAGCCGACCCCAAGTTCCTTGAGCGTGTCCTTCAGCCCGTCCGTTTCCACCCAGCGGTTCAGGATGTTGTAGCTGGGCTGATGGATGAGGAGCGGCGTGCCCAGCTCTTTCAGGATCGCCACCGCCTCACGCGTGCGCTGGGAATTGTAGCTGGAGACGCCGATATACAGCGCCCTGCCCGACCGCACGATATGGTCCAGCGCGCCCATCGTCTCTTCCAGGGGCGTTTCGGGGTCGAAACGGTGCGAA
>JBKBRG010000185.1:0-5442 GCA_046292325.1 Tabrizicola sp. | reverse complement strand
GCGCGCCCCTGGCCAGCGACAGGGTGATGTCCGAGGGGTTCGCCTGCCCGTCCGTGGGCAGGAAGGCCGCCCCCACCAGATCGTCGATCGCCATCAGCGGCCAGAGGTCCTGCGCCTCCTTCGGGGTCAGGAGGTGCATCTCCAGCCCGAAGCTGTGGGCCGTGGTGGCCTGGCGCCTGACCTCGGTCCAGCGTTCCTGATTGCAGGCCAGCCGCAACCCGCCGTTCATCTTCCAGCCGGTCGCCTGGCCGGTCTCGGCCTCGAGCCGCTTGTAGAGATCCACCGAATAGCCGAGGAGCTGCGTGACATTCGCGCTGGTGCGCAACTGACCCACCAGTCCCGCGGCGTGGAAGGTCGTGCCCGAGGTCAGCTTCTTGCGTTCCAGAAGCACGACCTCCACCCCCATCCGTGCCAGATGGTAGGCGGTCGAGCAGCCGACGATGCCGCCCCCGATGACGACGACCTTCGATGCGGTGGGGAGTTCAGACATGATCTGTCCTTACAATCTGCGGAAGTCCTGAAGGGCCGCGCGATAGGCGGCGAGGTTCTCGGCGGTATAGGCGGCATAGTCGAATTCGAGGCGCGAGGTCAGTTCGCTGACCATGCTCCACAGCGTCTCGCGCAGCAGCGAGGCGCATTTCATCGCCGTATAGCTTTTCCAGAGAGCATCGGTCAGCGGACGGTCGTGATAGGCCTCGATGAGAAGCCGCTCTTCGGCGGGCGTGAAGCCGTTGTTCGAGGCGATGCCGCCCAGGTCGAACAGCGGATTGCCGAAGCCGGCATATTCCCAGTCGATCAGCCAGATGTCCCCCGTCCCGATCAGGATGTTGCCGGGCAACAGGTCGTTGTGGCAGAGGCGCAGGGCGGAGGGGCCGATGGCGCGGTCGAGTTCCTCGGCCTCGGCCATGAGACCCGGCACAAGCGGTGCGTGCGCTGACCCGCGCGCGATGAGAAGCCGGGCATAGTCGCGCAGGATATGCGGCACGCAAAAGCACAGCACGGGGCCGGTGACCGCCGCGGTCACGTCGCGGTGGACGCGGGCGACCAGATCCGCAAGGCGCGGGATCAGCAGCTTGTCGGCACGGTCCTCGGGCGTCAGGGGGCGGGCCTCGACATAGTCGAGCACCAGAAGCCCAGGTTCAGCATGGCGCACGGCGGGGCCGAGCCCCGCGGCCTCGGCCGCGCGGGTGATCGCCAGTTCGTTCCAGCGCAGGATGCCGTGTTCAGGGATGTCGGTGCCAAAGCGGACGACATAGCGCCGGCCCTGATCCTCGACCAGGACGTTGTGGTTGGTCTTGCCGCCTTCCAAGAGTTCGACGCGGGACGGGGCGGCAAAGCAGGACAGGCGGCGGGCGGCCTCGATCAGGCGGGATGCGGTATCAGGCATGGCTCTCCCTCGCGGCGGTGCGGCGGGCGATGGCGGCGGTGATGACGCGGTCGCTCATGATGGCGATGAAGGCCACGGCCAGACCCGCGACGATCCCCTTTCCGGCATTGGCCTTGGTCAAGGCGATGTAGACCTCCTGCCCCAGGTCCCGCGTGCCGACCAGCGCGGTGATGACCAGCATCGAGATCGCCAGCATGATGGTCTGGTTCAGCCCCAGCAGGATCGAGGGCATGGCCAACGGCAGCTTGACCTTGCGGATCAGCTGGCCCTTCGTGCAGCCCGAGACGATGCCCGCCTCGACCAGCTGCGGGTCCACGCCCCGGATGCCCACGGCGGCATATCGGATGGCGGGGACGATGGCATACATCACCACCGCGATCATGGCCGAGAAGTCGCCGACCTTGAACAGCATCACCACCGGGATCAGGTAGACGAAGCTCGGCAGCGTCTGCAGCGTGTCGAGGATCAGCGTCACCACTCCATGGGCGCGGTCGTTCTGCCCGGCGAGGATCCCGATGGGCACGCCGACAGCCATGGCGATCACGACCGAGACGCCGCAGAGGTAGATGGTGATCATCGCCTCGGGCCAGAGCCCGGCCGTGACGATGAAGCCGGTCATCAGGACCGCCATCACCCCCAGTCGCCAGCCGCCGATCCCGCCCGCGATGGCCCCGGCCAGGACCAGCCCCCAGAGCCAGGGGATGCCGAGGAGGAACGTCTTTGCCGGCACCAGAACCCAGGTCAACGCGGCCACCTTCACCGCCTCGATCTGGTCGTAGAGGTTCAGGTTGATCCACGAGACGACGGCGCTCCAGAACCCGCCGGTCGAAAGCTGCCAGCCTGCGGGATAGACCGCCAGCGCCGGGATCGCCATGGCCAGGGGATAGCTGGCCACGACCACCGCCACCCAGGCCAGAAGCCAGCGGTGGCGGTGCAGCCGGGATCCGCCGGAGGGGTCGCGCGGGCCGCGGCTGGCGGCGGCCTGGCTCAGCTTGTCCAGCGCGATGGCAAGAACGACGATACCGAATCCCGCCTCGACCCCGCGGCCCACATCCAGCTTGCGCAGGGCCGTCAGCACGTCATGGCCAAGGCCGCCCGCCCCGATCATCGAGGCGATGATGACCATGTTCAGCGTCAGCATGATGACCTGGTTCACGCCCACCATCATCATCCGCCGCGCCGAGGGCAGCTGGACCTTCCACAGAAGCTGCCGCCGGGTGCAGCCCGCCATGCGACCGGCCTCGACCACCTCTTCCGGGACGCCCCTAAGGCCGATCGTGGTGATCCGCACCATGGGCGGCATGGCATAGATCACCGTGGCGACCAGCGCCGCCATGGGGCCGAAGCCGAACAGGAAAAGGATCGGCACCAGATAGGCAAAGACCGGCACGGTCTGCATCAGGTCCAGAATCGGGCGCAACGCGCGGTCGATCCAGCCCACCCGGAAGGCCAGGATCCCCAGGGCCGCGCCGCCCAGCACGCCCAGCGGCACCGCGATCACCACCGAGACCAGCGTCACCATCGCCGATTGCCAGAGCCCGAAGAGGAGGAGATAGAGGAACGCCGACGTCACCAGCAGGGCCAGCCTTGCCCCGCCCAGCCGCAGGGCCAGAAGGCCGAAGCCCAGGATCACCGGCAGCCAGGCCATCGGCGGCAGGAGGGGCAGCGCCTGCTGTCCCTGTCCCCAGGCGAAGCCATCCACCACCAGGTTGCGAAGGAATGCATAGGGCGCCTCGATCACGGCCGACAGGAAGCGGGTGAAATCGCGGAACCGGAAGGGCCCGAAGGTCGCCTCTTCCAAGAGCCATTTCAGCGCGGCCGAGAGCTGGCGGTCGAGGTGCAGTTGCCAGGCCTGCGGATATTTCGTCAGCCAGGACCAGCCGGTCGCCTGCGCGATCTGCTTGCCGGTCAGCGACAGGACCGCGGTGCACCCTGCCAGCCCCAGCCAGAAGGCCCAGCTTGCGGCGCGTCCGCGGATCATGCGGGCAGGTCCCGCCCGATCAGGATGTCGATGATCGTGCGCGCATCGACCTGGCCCAGGACCTCGCCGGCCGCGCCGATCACCCGGAAGGGCTTGCCGGCGGCCTCGATCCGGTCGGCGACGGCGGCGACGGGCGCGGTGGACGGCAGGTCGCCCGCGAAGTCGCTGCCCCTCAGGGGCCGCGCGGCGGTGCCCAGACGCATGACCTTGGCGCGGGGGATATGGCGGGTGAACTCGGCCACGTAATCGGTCGCCGGCCGCAACACCAGTTCCTCGGGCGTGGCGGTCTGCACGATGGCCCCGTCGCGCATCACCGCGATGCGGTCGGCCAGACGGATCGCCTCGTCGAAATCGTGGGTGATGAAGACGATGGTCTTCTGCAACCGCCCCTGCAGCCGCAGGAGTTCATCCTGCATCTCGCGCCGGATCAGCGGGTCCAGCGCCGAGAAGGGCTCGTCCAGGAACCACAGGTCCGGCTCGACAATCAGCGACCGCGCGATGCCGACCCGCTGCTGCTGCCCGCCCGAAAGCTGATGCGGATAGCGCATCTCGCGCCCGGCAAGGCCGACGAGTTCGATCACCTGCCGCGCCCGGTCCAGCCGCGTCCGGCGATCGACGCCCTGCACCTCCAGCGGGAAGGCCGCGTTCTCCAGCACGGTCAGATGCGGCAGCAGCGCGAAGTGCTGGAACACCATGCCCATCTTGTGCCGCCGCAGCTCGATCAGCTCGGCCTCGGACATCTTCAGCAGGTCACGCCCCTCGAAGCGGATCTCGCCGGCCGTGGGCTCGATCAGCCGGGACAGGCAGCGCACCAGCGTCGATTTGCCCGATCCCGACAGACCCATGATGACGAAGATCTCGCCTTTGGCGACCGTCACGTCCGCCTGCCGCACCGCCGGGACGATGCCCGCCTGGCGCAGCGCCTCGGCCGTGGGGGCGCCGCCCTGGCGGGCAAGGAAGCTTTCGGTCTGGGGACCGTAGAGCTTCCAGACATTGCGGCATTCAAGGACGGTCGGGCGGTCCATCGGCCTGTGCCATTCCGGGCGGCTGGGGATCGGACGGCCCCGGGGCGACCGGGGCCGCGGCGGCGGTCACTGGATCCAGGCCTGCCACCTGGCCTCGTTCGCGGCCATCCATTCGGCGACGACCGCCTCGATGCCCATCCCCTCGACATCGGCCTTGTAGACCATGGCCCCCATCTCGTCGTTGGTGACGGTGAAGTTGCGGATGATCTTCGCGGCACCGGGCCATTTCTTCTCCAGCCCCACCCAGCCGGCCTTCCAGATCGGGCCCAGCGGCTTGCCGCAGTCGTAGGCCATGTCGGGATTTTCGCCCCAGGCGGGGTCGGAATAGCAGGCGGGCTCGTAGGGCGGGAACTCGATGAACCTGCCCTCGTATTTCGCCGGCGCCCAGTGCGGCTGGTAGATCCACAGGATAATCGGATCCTTGCGTTCGTAGGCAGCCTGAAGCTCGGCGAACAGGGCGGCATCGGTGCCGGCATGGACGACCTCGAAGGGCAGGCCCAGCGCCTCGACCCGTTCCTCGTCATAGCCGCCCCAGGTCACCGGCCCACCCAGATAACGGCCGTTCGGCGCGGTTTCGGGCGTGGCGAAGGCCTCCGCGCAATCCAGCAGCGCGCGCCAGTCCGGCAGGCCGGGGCAGCGTTCCTCCATGTAGGCGGGATACCACCATTCCTCGCGCGCGACCATGCCGGTCTCGCCGAAGTTGACCACATTGCCGGTGGCCACGGCCTCTTCCAGCGCATCCGTGCCGGTGGTGGCCCAGATCTCCATCGCCAGGTCCAGATCGCCGGTCTTGAGCCCCGCGAACTGCGCCAGGTAATCCGCCTGCACCAGTTCCGTGTTGTAGCCGGCCTTGCGCAGCACCTCGGACATGATGTTGGCGCTGATGATGTCGCCCGACCAGTCATGCGTGGTGATCTTGATCGGGTCCTGGCTTTCGACCTCGGCCAGCGCGCCGCCGACCGTCACGGCCTGCGCCAGCACCAAGGCTACCGAAGCGAGCAGCATCTTCTTCATCCGTCGACTCCCTGTTTTCCGGTTCTTGTGACGCA
>JBKBRG010000184.1:0-5458 GCA_046292325.1 Tabrizicola sp. | reverse complement strand
GGACCCCTGCATTTCGTTTTCTTGTTTGGACTGGGCCGCAAAATGTCGCAAAACCGCGGCAGGTTCAACCGGGGTTTCCAAGTGCAGACCGCCAGCATCTCGCGCGAGGCGCAGATCCTGATCGCAGGCCCCACGGCCAGCGGCAAGTCGGCGCTGGCGATGGAACTCGCCGCGCGCGACAACCGCCTGATCGTGAACGCCGATGCGCTTCAGGTCTATGCCAACTGGCGCATCCTGACCGCCCGCCCCTCGCCCGCCGACGAGGCCGCCCTGCCCCATGCGCTCTATGGCCACGTCCCGCACACTGCCACCTATTCCGTGGGCCACTGGCTGCGCGATCTGGCCCCGCTTCTGGACCGCCCGCTGGTGATCGTCGGCGGGACGGGTCTGAATTTCAACGCGCTCACCCGGGGGCTGGCCGAGGTGCCCGAGGTCCCGCCCGAAATCCGCGCCGAGGCGGACGCCCGCCGCGCCGCCGAGGGGCATGAGGGGCTGCTGGCCGAACTCGACCCGGCGACCGCAGCCCGGATCGACCGACGGAACCCGGTCCGCGTCCAGCGCGCCTGGGAGGTGCTGCGCGCCACGGGCCGCGGCCTTGCCGCCTGGCAGGCGGAAACGCCCGCACCGCTTCTGCCGCTCGACCGCGCCGAGGCCCTGGTCCTCGTGCCCGAGGTTCCCTGGCTGAACGCCCGGATCGACCGGCGCTTTCACCAGATGCTGACCGAAGGCGCGCTTGACGAGGCACGGGCGAACCTTCCCGGCTGGGATCCGGGACGCCCGTCCTCCAGGGCCATCGGCGGCCCGGAACTGATCGCCCATCTGCGGGGAGAAGCCACGCTGGAAGAGGCCACCGAGGCCGCCAAGCTGGCCAGCCGGCAATATGCCAAACGCCAGCGAACCTGGTTCAGATCGAACATGAAGGGCTGGCGTCAGGTTTTCCTTCCCTGACACGGGCTTGGCTGCCGAACTTATCGGGAGCGTCCACTTTTCCACAGCCTTTTGCACAGGAAAATGGAACATCCGTGGACAAGTCCGGGCCGGACCGCGGAAAACCTCTTGGGTTGCGGGCCGGGGCCTGCTTAACTCTGTGCGAAGGTGCCTCTGCCACGGGATCCGAGCGAAATGCCCATCGCCACGCCTGCCTCGCAACTGCGTCTGGTCGCCATTCCCCGCCTCGCCGCCGGTGGCCGCTGGCGGGTCGAGGCGATGCGCGCCCTGTCGGAACCTTGCCTCCTGTGGTTCACGAAGGGCCAGGGCCGCATCACGATCTCGGGGGTGACGCGCGGCTACACCGCACATAATGCGATCTTCATCCCGGCGGGCGTCATGCACGGCTTCGAGGCGGGCCCCCAGGTTTTCGGCACTGCGGTCTTCTTCGGCCGCGATCCGAAGGTGGTCCTGCCCAGGACGCCGCAGCATCTGCGCATCCGCGAGGTCCATGCCCAGCAGGAAGTGAACGTCCTGCTTGATTCGATCCTGCGCGAACTGGAAAGCGACACGCCCGCCCATGACCGCGCGACCGAGGCCTATGTCGGCCTGCTTGGCGTGTGGCTGGAACGCCAGGTGCGCAAGGCCGATCCGCTCGAGGCGCCGCGCCAGGATGCGACGCGCAGGCTGGTTGCGCGCTATACCGCGCTGCTGGAGCGGAACTTCCGCACGGGCATGAACGTCGCCGACTTCGCCGCCGCCCTCGGCGTGACGCCCACCCATCTGACGCGCTGCTGCAATGCCGCCTGCGGCCGTCCGGCCTCGGCCCTCCTGCAGGACCGCAGGATCTTCGAGGCGCGCAAGCTGCTTGCAGAGACGCGCCTTCCCGTGGGTCGGATCGCCGAACAGCTGGGCTTCAACTCGCCCGCCTATTTCACCCGTGCCTTCCAGCATGTGACCGGAAAGTCGCCCACCGCCTTCCGCCGCGCGGGGTGATCCGATCGCGACAGTCCGCTGCCTGTTTTCGACCAGCCGTTGTCGCAAATGCGATATCATTGGTCGAAAGCAGTCGTTGACGGATTGCCGAAAAAGATGCGCAATGCGGTCAAGGGGTGCGCAGGCGTCTGGACGCTCACACTGGCACGCTGATCGCGGTCAGGGCGGTTACAGAGGGGTGGCGACACCGCCGCAAGCAAAGAAAAAGCTCACAGGGAGACGATGATGAAGGACTTCAACAGCAAGCGCGACCTGCATCCGGCCGCGCGGATGTATGCCGGCGAATATGCCGAGGGCAAGATCAGCCGGCGCGAGTTTCTGACCCGCACCACGGCGCTGGGCGTATCGGCCGCCGCCGCCTATGGCCTGATCGGCATGCCCGCCCCGGCCCGGGCGCAGGAGGCCAAGGTCGGCGGCAAGATCCGGGTCGCGATGGAGGTCAAGGGGACCAAGGACCCGCGCCTGGCCGACTGGCCGCATATCGCGAACATCTATCGCGGCTGGCTGGAATACCTGATCCAGTACAACAACGACGGCTCGTTCGAGGGCCGGCTCCTGGAAAGCTGGGAGGCCAACGAGGACGCGACGCAATACACGCTGAAGATCCGCCCCGGCGTGACCTGGAACAATGGCGATCCCTTCACCGCCGATGACGTGGTGCGCAACTTCGCCCGCTGGACCGACGGCAACGTCGAGGGCAACGCGATGGCCTCGCGCTTCCCGGGCCTGGTGAACCCCGACACCAAGACCCTGCGCGACGGCGCGGTCGTCAAGGTGGACGACATGACGGTGCAGCTGAACCTGTCCGCCTCGGACATCGCCGTGGTGCCGAACCTCGCCGACTATCCGGCCGCCGTGGTCCATTCCTCGTTCCAGGACGGCCAGGATCCCTCCACCAACCCCATCGGCACCGGCCCCTACATCCCGCAGGAGGTCTCGGTCGGTCAGCGCGCGATCCTGGTCCGCGCGCCGAACCACACCTGGTGGGGCGGCACCGCGCCGCTGGACGAGATCCACTACATCGACTTCGGCACCGACCCCGCCGCGATGGTGGCGCTGTTCTCCTCGGACGAGGTGGATGCGAACTATGAATCGGTTGGCGAATACATCGACATCCTCGATGGCATGGGCCTGGTGAAGGAGGAAGTGGTCACCGCCTCGACCATCGTGGTGCGGATGAATTCGTCCTCGGACCTCTACAAGGACAAGGCCGTCCGCTCGGCGATCCAGCTGGCGGTCGATCCGAAGGTGGTGCTGGAGCTTGGCTACAACAACCTTGGCGCCACCGGCGAGAACCACCACATGTTCCCGATCCACCCGGAATATCCCGAGCTTCCGAAGCAGACGATCAACCCGGCAGGGCTGATGCCCGCGCTGGAAGCGGCCGGCCTGAAGGATGCCGAGTTCGAGGTGATCTCGCTGGACGACGGCTGGGAAGCCGCCACCACCGCGGCGGTTCAGGCCCAGCTGAAGGACGCGGGCATGAACATCAAGCACACGGTGATGCCCGGTTCCACCTTCTGGAACGACTGGCAGAAATATCCCTTCTCGTCCACGACCTGGAACCACCGCCCGCTTGCCGTGCAGAACATGAGCCTTGCCTATACCTCGACCGGCTCGTGGAACGAAACCTCGATGGCCAACCCCGAGTTCGACGCGCTGATGACCCAGGCCCTGTCGCTGGCAGATGCCGACAAGCGGCGGGAACTTGCCGCGAAGATGGGCACGATCCTGCAAGAGGAAGGCTACATCATCAACCCGTTCTCGCGGTCGCTGTTCAGCCACCACAAGGAAGGCTTCGTCGGACTGTCGCACCACCCGTCGTTCGAGCATCACCACTACAAGTGGTCGATGGCCTGACCGGTCTGATCGGCCGAGAAAGACGAACAGGGGCGCGCCGGCCGCGCCCCTGCGGGGGGGTTGATTACACAAGAGGACCGGCATGGGACTGTTCGTGCTCCGGCGGCTGGGAGTCATGCTCCTGACGGCGATTGCCCTGACCTTTGTGGTCTTCTACCTCACCAATCTGCCGCCCAACCTGGAGAAGCTGGCCCGCACCGAAGGATCGGTCCGCATGACCGACGAGGCGGTGCGGGACTGGATCGTCCAGAACGGCCATTCCGGGTCGGTCTTCCTGCGCTACGGCCAGTGGCTTGGCGTGGTGCCGGGCTGGACCTACACCGACGAGAAGGGGCAGTCGCGCGGCCGCTGCTTCCAGATCGGCGAGGATCCGGCCGCGGCGCCCCGCTTCTGCGGCATCCTTCAGGGGAACTGGGGTTATTCGACGTTCTTCAAGGCCCCCGTCGCCGCCTCGCTGGGCGAGAAGCTTGCGGCCACCGGCTGGCTGATGCTGGCGGTGATGCTGGTGATGGTGCCGACCTCTCTGCTTCTGGGCGTCCTGTCGGGGATGCGCGAGGGCTCGGCGACCGACCGGACGCTGTCCACCTTCTCGATCGCCACCACCGCGACGCCGGAATATGTCTCGGGCGTGATCCTGGTCGCCCTGTTTGCCACCGCATCGACCGGGATCTCGCCGCTTCTGGCGAGCCATGGGCTGATCGAGCCGAACAAGACCTTGTTCCTCGCCTCGGCCACCTCGGCGATGGATGACATCACCTTCTGGAACTTCACCCTCCCGGTGATGACCATCGCGCTTTACGGCATCGGCTACATCGCCCGGATGACCCGGGCCTCGATGACCGAGGTGATGACGCAGCAATACATCCGCACCGCCCGGCTGAAGGGCGTGCCCTTCCGCACAGTGGTGGTGAGACACGCGCTGAGGAACGCCCTCATCGCGCCCTTCACCGTGATCATGCTTCAGTTCCCCTGGCTTCTGAACGGCGTGGTGATCGTGGAAAGCCTGTTCAACTACAAGGGCTTCGGCTGGACGCTGGTGCAGGCGGCCTCGAACAACGACATCCCGCTCCTGCTGGCCTGTTCGGTCGTCGCGGTTGTCGTCGTCCTTCTGACGCAGCTGATCTCGGACATCGGCTATGTCTTCCTGAACCCCCGCATCCGCCTGGCCTGAGGGAGCGCGCGCATGGATCAGTTGACCTGGACCGGAACCGCAGGCGCCGTCCTGTTGCCCCTGCTGCAAGTGGCGCTGCTCGCGCTGGCCCTGGCGCTTGTCGCGCGGCTGCTCTTCGCCCTTGCCGGCCTTGACGCGCCGCGCCTGCCCGGGCCGGACGGCACCGCCGCCGCGCGCATGCCGGGCGACTATGCAAGCCTCGCCATTCGCTACAGCTTCTTCGCGGCCCTGGGCGCGATCGTCTGCATGCTTGCCGCCGGGGCCATCATGCCCACGCCGGTCGAGGCCGGGATCCTGGGCGCAATGGCGGTGCGGTTCTGGCCGGTCTGGGCGGCGCTGGCCGCGGCCTTCGTCCTGTCGATCCGCTTCCGCCGCAGGCTCGGGCTTTACGGCAAGCTCTTCGATTCCACCGTGGGCATGATCGGCTTTGCCATCGTGATGTTCTGGGTCTTCACCGCGATCTTCGCCGATGTGATCGCCACCCACGATGCCTTCGCCCAGCTT
>JBKBRG010000183.1:0-5475 GCA_046292325.1 Tabrizicola sp. | reverse complement strand
GCCCACCCCGGCCTCTGTCACGCGGTTCGCGGCATTCTACGGTGTGCCCGCCGCTCCGCTTGGCGCGCTGTTCGGCCTGCTGTCGTACCGCGCCGGGGGCCGCACCGTCTGGTGTGACGAGGCCCGCGAGCCCGGCATGGCGCAGCGCGTGGGCATCAGCCGCTTCGGCCCGTCCGTGGCCGTGCCCTTCGGCATCTTCCGCGCCGCCTCGGCAGAGGTGATGCGGGAGGCAGGCCCGGTCCTGCACTGACCCCGAACCGCCGCCCGGTCCTCCGGCGGGGAGGGCTGCCCGGCGCGGGCGATCCGCGCCGGGCTTCTGGCTTTCAGACCGGCACCTGTTCCCCGAAGTCGCGCAGCGGCGGGAAGGGCGGGCCGGTCAGGTCATCGGGGTCAACGATGAAGTACCGGCCATGCCGCCCCTCCCGCGCCTCGCCCATGGGCACCTGATCCACGGGCATCACCACGTCCAGCCGCCCCCGCTCGTTGGTCAGGCGGATGAAGTGGGCACCGGGCATCCCGTCCAGCCATTCGATGGCCGAGGCGCTGATGGCGCACCCGCCGCGCTCAAGGTCGCTGCGGACCCAGAGGCAGATGGATCCAGCACCATCCTGATAGGCGATATGGCGGCTCCCGCCGGGGCGGCGGTTGAAGACACGCGCCGTCGCGCGGTCAAAGTCTTGAAGCATGGTCCAGTCTCCTGATTGGAGCGCTGGTAGTCGGTTGGGCCACGCGGGCAAAAGGCAACCGACAGCCAGCGCAACCGTGGTTGCACTTGGTCTTGTCGGCCCACCTCTGAATGCCACTGGGGAGGCGGTATCGGGCTCTCAGTCAAAGCCCACCTGCATCGGATATTGGCAGCGACCTGAAACATTGCAAGGACGAAGAAACCCTTTGATTGTCCCCGGACCTGCGCCGGTTCCGATAGACGACAGCAGCGGGCGGGGATAAGTTACCTGCGAACAATAGAGGAACAGGCATAGAAGATGACAGGCGCAGTTCGGTTCACCAAACGCTACGGGGATGTTGGCGAGGCCAAGGCTGACGGCGTCACTTACACCCCGAGGCCGCTGGCCGATTTCGTCGCTGGCCGAGTTCTAGCCGCTGCCGACTTGCCCTCGGGGCGGGCGGTTAGAGTTCTGGACCCCGCCCTAGGCCATGGTGAATTGCTTCTTGCGCTACTGGATCAGATTGATGGTCCTGTAGAGGTCTTTGGCTTCGAGACAGACCCCCTGGCGCTGGCGGAGGCCCGCGAGCGCCTGCGGCGCGAACATCCAAGGGCCATTCTGAATCTGCGCCTAGGGAGCTTCCTAGACCACGTCCTTGACGATTTCGCGGGGGGCCTTTTCGGCACGGCGGAAAGCTACGACCTCATCATTGCCAACCCGCCCTATGTGCGCACACAGATCATCGGGGCCGACCGGGCGCGCCAGTTGGCTCAGCAATTCGGGTTGACTGGGCGCGTTGACCTGTACCACGCCTTCCTGCTCGGCATGGCTACAGTCTTGGCACCGGACGGCGCGGCGGGTTTCATCGTCTCAAACCGCTTCATGACGACCAAGGGCGGCGCATCCGCCCGCGCCGGGATGATGACCGGGCTGCGGCTGCGCGAAGTCTATGATTTGGGCGACACAAAGCTGTTCGATGCTGCAGTGCTGCCTGCCGTGCTGATCGCTCGGGGCGCAAGGTCAGAGCCCGCCACACCGTCCTTCCTGACAATCTACCAGACAAAGGACGATCCGGTGCACACAGCCGCTGACCCGATAGAAGCCCTAGGGAAACATGGCACGGTGGCCGTTCCTGATGGCCGGACCTTCCTTGTTCAACATGGAACGCTAGACACGGGCGGCGACCCCGCCGGTGTTTGGCGGTTGGCATCAGCAGGCGTGGAAAGTTGGCTCGCCACCGTGAAAAGGCACGCTTGGGGCACCTTCCGCGACATTGGCAAGATCAGGGTCGGGATCAAGACGTGCGCCGACAAAGTTTTCCTGTCCAAGAGCTGGGACCGTGAGCTAGAGTTGCACCGCCCCCTGACGACGCATCACATCGCGCGGCGCTTCCGGCCCGAGCCACACAACCGGCTGGTTCTGTACCCGCACCAAGCGGTTGATGGCAAAAAGCAGGCCGTGGACCTGTCGCAGTACCCGGCCAGCCTCGCCTACCTTGAGCAGCACCGGCAAACCCTAGAGGACCGCAGCTATGTGATAGAGGCCGGGCGGCAGTGGTATGAAATCTGGGTGCCACAAAACCCGGCGGACTGGCCCGGGCCGAAGCTGGTGTTCCGGGATATTTCCGAGCAGCCCACCTTCTGGATGGACCTTGAGGGGACGGTTGTAAACGGCGACTGCTATTGGCTGACCGGGGAAGAGGACCTGTTGTGGCTCGCAGTGGGCGTGGCCAACTCCACCTTCATCGAGCGCTTCTATGACCTGCGCTTCAACAACAAGCTCTATGCGGGGCGACGGCGGTTCATCACGCAGTATGTCGAGCAGTTCCCCCTCCCTGACCCCGACAGCAGCGGCGCACGGGAGATTGTGACCGCCTGTCGCGACCTTTACGCCCGGCTGGCCGATGGCCCTGACCCAGCACTAGAGCAGCGGATTGACCGTATGGTGTGGGCCGCATTCGGCCTATCTGTCGAAGAAGTCTGACGGCAGCGGTATCTGGAGCTTCTTGTTGAGGACCTTGCCGCCAAACTGTGGGAAGCGCGAGAAGAAACTGGCCCCTGTCGTCAGGTATAGGTGGGTCAGCGTCACCTCAGCCCCGTCCGTCTGGGCATAGAACAGCGCATAGCGCACGTCGCAATGGCGGACCTGCGTTCCGGCGATCTGCGGCACGTCCAGCGGCTCCTCGCTGGCCGGTCTCACCAATCCCAGGTCGATGGTGGGCGAGGTCTGCAACTTGACCTCAAGCAACTGGTTCCTAACATCGGGGAAGCGTCCATCGTCGCGGTAGTCGGCATAGCCCAGAAGCTCGCAGACGATGCGGTGCAGGGCGGCACCCCTATTGCGCTCCTGATCCCAACCGGCATCAGGGAAGGACCGGCCAACCGCGCCGCGCAGCCTCTCGAAAACCTCGCCAATGGGCAGGATGAGGCCATGCGCGGGGTGGTCTATCGGGCTGACGGTCTGGGCTAGGTTCGCCCCGGCCCGGGTATGCGGCAGGAGGGCGTCGGTGTCGGTCGGAGAAATCAGTTCCTCAGACAATGCCCCCGGGATCAGCCTCGCCTGATACTTCTGCGTCAGCGTTCCGGTAGTGTCGAGCTGCGCCAGCTCCTCGCCATTTACGACCTTGACCCGCGCAATCTTGTCCGCCTCATCGACCCGCAGGATCACATAGCGGCGCGTCGGGGAAAGCTCCTCGTTCCAGACTTGCAGGTTGTTTGACTTCTGCGCGTAGGTGTCGAACATCTGGCCCACGAAGCGGGGTTGTGTCTTCTTGAAGCTCTGGGGCACGGGATAGCCCAGTGCGCGGCACACGCTCTCTTTGACCACCTTCGAGCGCGTCCGAAGCGCCAGACCTGCAAGGCTGATTCCGCGGAGCCGCTCATCCAAAAGCGACTCAAGTTCCGGGGTTGGCACCCAGAGGTCCGGGTCACCAATCTCAATCGGGTCATAGATGGTTAGCCCACTTGCCGCGATAGCCTGAGCGTAGTCTCTACCCACTGTTGCGCCCCCGGTTGCCTGCTCTTTGGCTTGGATAGCAGGGCGTCAGTCATTGCACCAGATTTTCTTGGTGATACGGTAGGTTAGCTAAGTCAGATCAGCCGGTTGGCAGATGCTGATTCCCCTAGCCTAGGTGTCACATCCCGAGAGATTGTAGACGCGCTTCCTGAACAGGTCGGGTCTGTAACGTTGCCAGTCCTTGAGGGCGCCGATCGGCGTTCGGCCCTTCAGGGCTGATTGCGGGAGCTGAGTATTGTAGAGGTGGACATAACGCAGGATGGTCTGCTGAAGGTCCTCGCCGCTGCGGAAGCGATGGCTCTGCAGGACTTCCTCGATCCGGCCGTTGAACCGCTCGACCATGCCGTTGGTCTGCGGCCGCATCGGGGGCGCGAGGCGGTGCTCGATGCCGAGCTCGGCGCAAAGCAGGTCGAACTCGTGCTGTCCTGTGGCCGCGCGCTTGCGCAGACCGAACAGCCGGTCGGTGAAGGCCTTGCCATTGTCGGTCAGCACCTTGGTGATCTTCATCGGGGCCGCGCGGTCGAGGTCGCGCAGGAAACGGCGGGCGTTGGCCGCGGTCTGCGCCGGATAGATGCGCACGAAGACCCACCGCGTCGCCCGGTCGATGGCCACGAAGAGGTAGCGGCGGCGGTCCTCGTCGGCCATCTGCGGCAGGTATTTGATGTCGATGTGCAGATAACCCGGCTCGTAGGCCTTGAAGGTGCCGTGCGCGGGCTTCGGCTCCTTCGGCTTCAGCGCCTGCAGGTTGCCCACGCCGTGGCGCCGGAGGCAGCGGTCGAGCCCCGAGCGCGAGACATGCGGGTTGAGGAACTCGCGCACCACGGCCAGCAGGTCGTCGAGCGGCAGCAGCAGCGCCTTGCGCAGTGCAACCGCGACGGCCTCCTGCGCTGGCGACAGGGTCGTCTGCAGGCGGTGCGGCGTGTGGCTCCGGTCGTGAACGTCGTCGCGACCCCGCCACTTCCAGACCGTCTGCTCGGAGATCCCGTAGCGCTCGGCCACCAACCAGGCCGGTTCGCTGCTCGCCTGGATCGCGGCACGGATCTTCGGCGTCGTTGTCGCCTGCTTATGCAGAGAAATCAGCATGCTCCACCCCCCTCCCGAACCTCACGCAGTATCGACCTTGCCATGAACAGGGCAGACCGGCGAGGGTCTATGCGATCATCCGGGATCGAACACCTAGGCCAAAGTCTGGTTGATCCGTCTGAACAGTGCTTCGAACATGTCGAGCGTCGAATCAGACAGCGCAGCTACTCGTTTGGCGCGCTCTCGCAACAGCACCTCTGCCGGAGCGTTGTGGTCGTAACGCGGGACCCCTTCCGCTCGGGCAATTTGCTGAACAATTGGGTCCGTCCCAGTCAGCACCTCGGCCTTGAGCTTCTTCCCAAAAGCAGCGTTGTAAAGTGCAACATAATCGTCCTTGGCGAAAAGGTCTTCAATGTCGGCCATTTTCCCGCCGGCAATCTCGCCAATAGTGATGATCCGCTTCTCGGTAAGGAAACCCGCCTTGGCCAAGCCGGTCAACTTCTGGTGCCCTTCTTTCCGTGAGTCCACAACAACCGTCACGTCAAGATGGTTACCCAGAAGGGCAACGAAGGCCGGGATAACGTCTGCACCACCAAGCGGCATGATGGACCAACGCGGGTTCAGTCCTTCGCGCCCGACTTCAATTAGGCGGGGCTCTGTTGCACAAATCCGGTGAGGGATTCATCTCGTGAATCCAGGGTGGTAGCTGGGGCACATGAGCAGACCGACACCTCCGACCTACAAGACCAGGAACTGGCCTGAGTATAACAAG
>JBKBRG010000182.1:0-5477 GCA_046292325.1 Tabrizicola sp. | reverse complement strand
TTCCGCAACGACGACCGTCCTGCGGAAGACCATCCTGCCCAATCGCGTAAGGAGGCGTAAGGCCATGTGCGCCAAGCCATTGAAGAAAGAGCCCCGGCAGGTGGAAACGACCGGCCACGCCTGGGACGGCATCGAGGAATACAACAACCCGCTGCCGCGCTGGTGGGTCTGGGTCTTCTACGCCACGATCGTCTGGGGCATCGGCTATACCATCGCCTACCCGGCCTGGCCGCTGATCAAGGAGGCGACGCCCGGCCTTCTGGGGGCCTCGACCCGTGCCGATGTCGCCGAAGAGATCGCCCGTGTCGATGCGGCCAATGCCGCGATCAAGGAGCGCCTGATTGCCGCCGACCTGAACGCCATCGGCGCCGATCCCGAGCTTGCGGCCTATGCCGAACGTGCGGGGGCGGCGGTGTTCCGCACCAACTGCGCGCAGTGCCACGGCTCTGGTGCGGCCGGTGTGATGGGCAAGGGCTATCCCAACCTCCTCGATGACGACTGGCTCTGGGGCGGCACGATGGAGGACATCCACCTGACCATCACCCACGGCATCCGCAACACCACCGATCCCGACGCCCGCTATTCGGAAATGCCGAAGTTCGGTGTGGACGGCATCCTGGACGCGACCCAGATCTCGCAGGTCGTCGAACATGTCCTCGCCATTTCCGGGCAGGAGCATGACGCGGCGCTGGCGGCCGAGGGCGCGACGGTCTTTGCCGAGAACTGCGCGGCCTGCCACATGGAGGACGGCTCGGGCGACCGGGCGCAGGGTGCTCCGCGGCTGAACGACCAGATCTGGCTTTACGGCGGCACGCGCGAGGCGATCACCGAGACGGTGACCTATGCCCGGTTCGGCGTGATGCCGAACTGGAACACCCGTCTCAGCGAGGACGAGATCCGCGCCGCGGCCTTCTATGTCCATGGTCGCGGTGGTGGGGAATGACCTTCCCGCTTCCGTTGCGAACCCGGGGGCCTTCGGGCCCCCGTCTTTCTTGCGGGCCACGCCGCGTCGCCGCAACGCCGCCTCGCCGAGGATGACCTTGCCACGGCAGGTCCGCCCTGCCGCGCCGCCCGGGCTCACGCCGGGTTGTGCTGCCTTGCCGCATTCAATCTCGCGCGGCCCCGGCGCTATTGATGCAGGTCAAGGCCCGTCTGCCCGGAATGGCCGATTGCAGTCGGGATGACAGACTGGCCCCGGCCAGCGAAGGAGCACCCGTGACAACCCCCGAGACCGAACCCAGCCTCTATGCCGCGCGCGAGCCGGTCTTTCCCCGCCGCGTGAAGGGCACCTTCCGCACGCTGAAGTGGTGGATCATGGGGATCACCCTCGGCATCTACTACATCACCCCCTGGCTGCGCTGGGACCGCGGGCCCTCGCTGCCCGACCAGGCGGTGCTGGTGGATCTGGCAAACCGCCGCTTCTTCTTCTTCATGATCGAGATCTGGCCGCACGAGTTCTACTTCGTCGCTGGCCTTCTCATCATGGCGGGGCTCGGGCTGTTCCTCTTCACCTCGGCAGCCGGGCGGGTCTGGTGCGGCTATGCCTGCCCGCAGACGGTCTGGACCGACCTCTTCATCCTCGTCGAGCGCTGGATCGAGGGCGACCGCAACGCGCGCATCCGGCTTCACCGGCAGAAGTGGGACGCCGAAAAGATCCGCAAGCGCGCGATCAAGTGGACGGTCTGGTTCCTGATCGGCCTCGCCACGGGCGGCGCCTGGATCTTCTATTTCACCGACGCGCCCACGCTTCTGCGCGATCTGGTGACAGGTCAGGCCCACCCGGTCGCCTACATCACCATGCTGATCCTGACGATGACCACCTTCTTCTTCGGCGGCTTCGCGCGGGAACAGATCTGCATCTACGCCTGCCCCTGGCCGCGCATCCAGGCCGCCATGATGGACGAGGATACGCTGACCATCGGCTACCGCGAATGGCGGGGCGAGCCGCGCGGCAAGCTGGGCACCGAAGGCGCGGGCGACTGCATCGACTGCATGGCCTGCGTCAACGTCTGCCCCATGGGCATCGACATCCGCAACGGCCAGCAGCTGGCCTGCATCACCTGCGGCCTCTGCATCGACGCCTGCAACGACACGATGGACAAGATCGGCAGGCCCCGCAACCTGATCGGCTATCTCGCGCTGACCGACGAGGCGCGCGAACGCGCCGGCCAGCCGCCGAAATCGGTCTGGGCGCATGTCTTCCGCGTCCGCACCATCCTTTACACCGTGCTCTGGGCGGGCATCGGCATCGGCCTCATCGTCGCGCTGTTCATGCGCTCGCCGATCGACATGAACGTAACCCCGGTCCGCAACCCGACCTACGTCATCCTGTCGGACGGTTCGATCCGCAACGCCTATGACATCCGCCTGCGGAACAAGGGCGGGTCGGACGCCCAGTTCGTCATCGCCGTCACCTCCGATGCCTTCGTCACCCTGTCGCTGGAAGGCCGCGAGGGTCTGACCGTGACCGTGCCCGCGAACGAGACCCTCTCCCAGCGCGTCTACCTGACGGCCGCCCCCGGCACCCGTGCCGCCGTCGAGGACCGCACGGATGTCCGGCTCTGGGTGGAAGAGCTTGGCACCACGAACCGCGTGTCGCATGATACGGTCTTCAACGGAAAGGAACAGTGATGGCCGAGATCACCGGAAAGCATGTTCTGGCCGTCACGGTCGGCGCCTTCGCCGTCATCATCGGCGTCAACGTCGTGCTGGCCTACAAGGCGGTCTCGACCTTCCCGGGCCTCGAAGTCCAGAACTCCTACGTCGCCTCCCAGGGGTTCGACAGGCGCAAGGCCGCGCAAGAGGCGCTGGGCTGGACCATGACCCCCGGCTACGAGGCCGGCCGCATGACCCTGGCCTTCCGCGGCCCCGACGGCCTGCCGGTCCGGGTCAACGATCTTCAGGTCCTCGTCGGCCGCACCACCGAAACCAGCGAGGACCGCTTTCCCGAATTCACGCTGGAGGGCGACCTCTACACCGCCGACCTGCCGCTGGGGATCGGCAAGTGGATGGTCAAGGTCACCGCCCTGTCCGATGACGGAACGCTGTTCGAGCAGCGTTCGGAACTGTTCGTGAAAGGCTAGGCCATGGCGCTGGCCGAAGACTTCGCCGCGACCCGCTCTCCGGTCTCCGCCTGCCCGGCCTGTGCCGTCGTCCCTGCGGCAGAACGCATCGCCGCGCTGCGCGCCGACCGCGCCGGCCGCATCGTCCTGTCCCTGCCCAATGTCGCCGGCGCGCAGTCGATCTCGGCCGTCGAGGCCGCGCTTCAGGCCCTGCCCGGCGTCCGTTCCGCCCGCGTCAACCTGACCCTGAAGCGTGTCTCGGTCGAGGCCGAGGGCAGCGTCACCGCCGCCCAGCTGATCTGCCTGCTCGATTCGCTCGGCCAGGAAGCGCACGAACTCGACCCCGGCCTCCTCTCGGCGACCGAGACCGACCGTCAGGGCCGCGACCTGCTGATGCGGCTCGGCGTCGCCTTCTTCTCGATGATGAACGTGATGCTGCTGTCGGTCGCCGTCTGGTCGGGGGCCGAGGCCGCGACGCGCGACCTCTTCCACTGGATTTCCGCCGCAATTGCGCTGCCGACCGTGGTCTTTGCCGGGCAACCCTTCTTCCGCTCGGCCTGGGCCTCGCTGCGCCAGGGCAAGCTCGGGATGGACGTGCCGATCTCGCTGGCGCTCATCCTCGCCTCCACGATCTCGTTGTTCGAGACCTGGATGTCCGGCCATCACGCCTATTTCGACGCTGCCGTGATGCTTGCCTTCTTCCTGCTTCTGGGCCGCTACCTCGATCACCGCACCCGCGCCATCGCCCGGTCGGCCGCCGAGGAACTGGCGGCGCTGGAGGTGCCCCGAGCGATCCTGCTGATCGAGGGGGCCGAGGTCGAAACCCCCATCGCCGCCGTTGCCGCGGGCGATACCGTCCTCGTCCGCCCCGGCGCGCGGATGCCGGTGGACGGGGTGGTCCTGTCGGGCGCCTCGGAACTTGACCGCAGCCTGCTGACCGGGGAAAGCCTGCCGGTTCCGGCGGGGCCGGGCACCCGGGTCAGCGCGGGCGAGGTGAACCTCACCGGTCCCCTGACGGTGCAGGTCACGGCGGCGGGGAAAGAGTCCAGCCTGCACCGGATGGCCGATCTCGTCGCCGTCGCCGAAGGGGTCAAGACGCGCTACACCAGCCTCGCCGACCGTGCCTCGCGCCTGTATTCGCCGCTGGTCCACATCCTGTCCTTCGCCGCCTTCGGCTACTGGATGTGGGCGACCGGGGGCGATCTGCGCCATGCGATCAACATTTCCGCCGCCGTCCTCATCATCACCTGCCCCTGCGCGCTGGGCCTTGCCGTGCCCGCCGTCATCACCTCGGCTTCCGGCCGCCTCTTCCGCAAGGGCCTGCTGATCAAGCACGGCACCGCGCTGGAACGTCTGGCCGAGGTCGATACCGTCGTGTTCGACAAGACCGGCACGCTGACGCTCGGGACACCGGAACCCGTCGCCCTGACCGGGCACCCGGCCGAGGCCGTGGCCATCGCCGCCGCGCTTGCCGCGGGATCAGCGCATCCCCTGGCCCGGGCACTTGCCGAAGGCGCCGGGGCTGCCGGCATCGCCCCCGCCGAAGTGACCGGCATCCGCGAGGTTCCGGGCCGGGGAATCGAGGGCGACTACCGTGGCGCCCGCGTCCGCCTGGGCCGGGCCGACTGGTGCGGGGCCGATCCGCTGCCGACGACCGCAACCTATCTCTCCGTCGCCGACCCGGGCGCCTTCCCTTCCCCCGGTGCGGAGGGGATGGGGGTGGGGGGTGCCCGGCCTGAGACCCACGCCTTCGCCTTCACCGACCGCCTCCGCCCCGGTGCCGAACAGGCGGTTTCGGCGCTGAAGGCCGCGGGGCTCAGGGTCGAGCTTCTGTCGGGCGACGCCGAAGCCCCGGTCCGCGACCTTGCCCGACGCCTTGGCATCCCCGACTGGCAGGCCGGTGTCCTCCCCGCCGAAAAGGCCGCCCGCGTGGCGCAGCTTGCTTCGCAGGGCCGCAAGGTCCTGATGGTCGGCGATGGGCTGAACGATACGGCGGCACTGGCCGCTGCGCATGTCTCGATCTCGCCCGCCTCGGCACTCGATGCGGCTCGGGTCGCATCGGATGTCGTGCTGCTCGGCCAGGACCTTGCCCCGATCGCCGATGCCCTGCGGATCAGCCGGCAGGCGGCGCGGCGGATGATCGAGAATTTCCTGATCTCGGGCGGCTACAACATCGTGGCCGTGCCGATCGCGCTGGTAGGCCTGGCCACGCCGCTTGCCGCGGCGCTGGCCATGTCGCTGTCCTCGATCACCGTCTCGCTGAACGCGATGAGGCTGAAGTAATGGAAGTCCTGACCATCCTGATCCCGGCCTCGCTGTTCCTGGGCGGGATCGGGCTTGCGGCCTTCTTCTGGGCCATGCGCAACCGGCAGTTCGACGACCCCGAGGGCGATGCGAACCGCATCCTGATGAAGG
>JBKBRG010000181.1:2696-5488 GCA_046292325.1 Tabrizicola sp. | reverse complement strand
AACGGCAGCCCCCAGAACTGCCGTTGCCCGGTGATCTGCGCCACCGGCTGCCGCGCGGCGCGCGCCTCGAGCGCCTGTTCGTAAGCCCGCGCCTGCGGCGCGGTCAGCGCATCGGGAAGGTGCAGCGTCAGCCGGTCCGGCGCAACGCCGAGCGCATGGGCCAGAAGCAGCCGCGCATCGCGGGCGGGGGTCTCGATCCCGGCGGCGGCCAGCCTTGGCACGGCAAGCCGCAGCGCCTCGGCGCCTGTCACGCCTCCATCTCCGCCAGCCGTTCCGCCTGGTCATGGGCCACCAGCGCGTCGATCACCTCGGTCAGGTCGCCGGCCATGATCTGCGGCAGGGCGTAGAGCGTCAGGTTGATCCGGTGGTCGGTCATCCGGCCTTGCGGGAAGTTGTAGGTGCGGATCCTTTCGCTGCGGTCGCCCGAGCCCACCTGGGCCTTCCGGTCGGCCGAGCGTTCGGCGTGCAGCCGTTCGCGTTCCGCCTCGTAAAGCCGCGAGCGCAGGACCTGCATCGCGATCTCGCGGTTGCGGTGCTGCGACTTCTCCGACGAGGTGACGACGATCCCGGTCGGGATATGGGTGATGCGCACGGCCGAGTCGGTGGTGTTCACATGCTGCCCGCCCGCGCCGGAAGACCGCATGGTGTCGATGCGGATGTCACTGGCGGGGATGTCGATGTCCACCTCCTCGGCCTCGGGCAGGACGGCGACGGTCGCGGCCGAGGTGTGGATGCGCCCGCCGGCCTCGGTTTCCGGAACACGCTGCACCCGGTGCACGCCGGATTCGTATTTCAGCCGGGCAAAGACCCCCTCGCCCGAGACCAGCGCCACCAGCTCCTTCAGCCCGCCAAGGTCGCTCGTCTGTTCCTCCAGCACCTCCCAGCGCCAGCCCATGCGTTCGGCATGGCGCTGATACATCCGCGCGAGGTCGGCCGCGAACAGCGCCGCCTCCTCTCCCCCCGTGCCCGGGCGGATCTCGATGATCGCCGGGCGGGCATCGGCCGCGTCCTTCGGCAAGAGCGCCAGCCGCAGCGCCTGCTCCATCTCGGGGATGCGCGCCTTCAGCCGGGGAAGTTCCTCCTCGGCCAGCGCCTTCATCTCGGGGTCGGCCAGCATCGCCTCGGCTTCGGCCAGATCGTCCAGCGCCTGACGATAGGCGCGGATGTCGGCGACCACCGGCTTCAGATCTGTGTATTCGCGGCTGATCCGGGCGATCTCGGCCGGGGGGGCGCCCGCGTTCAGCTGCGCTTCGAGAAACTCGAAACGCTCGACGATCTGGGCGAGTTTGTCCAAGGGAACCATGCGCGCGGTTTGGCGCGGAAGCCGGGGACGGTCAAGGGGTGGTCAGACCGCAGGCCGCCCGTAATGTTCGATGATCCGCTTCCGCAGACTGCCGAGCGCACGGTCGGTCCAGAACAGCCGCCGCCCCTTGCGATCGACGACCGTGGCGCCTTCGGGCAGCGCCGCAAGGTCCTCGCCCTTCAGGCGGACGCCTGGAAAGGTCACCGCGATCAGCCCCGCGCGGCGGCGGCGGATCCAGGGCAGGCTGGCGCGCAGATGCACCAGCCAGCGCCAGGGCAGCATGTATTCGGTGGGAAACTTCACCGCCAGCCGCAGGGGCACCGCCCGCATCACCGGCTGCGCCACCCAGGAGATGAAGCGTTCGTCGGCCCGCAGCGGCTTGAAGCCCTGCGCATCGGGCCGGCTGGCAAGTTCGCGGAACCGCGCGGCGATGTAACCCGTATGCGCCGGGTGATAGACCACGATCGAGGAATTGCCGCGCGCATAGCGCCGCTGCCCGGTCACGCGGTAGAGCCAGCGGGCCAGAGAGCCGAAGGGCAGGATCGCGCTTTGCAGGATGGCCACCGTCCGCGGTGTCTCCATCACCGACAGGAGGCGCGAGATGTCTCCCAGCACCATCGTGTCGAGATCGAGATAGATCGCCGGCATGTCATCGGGCACCACGCCGGGTTCGAACAGGCAGAGCTTCGCCTGGCACCCCGGCCCGCGGAACTGGGGCGCAAGGAACCACTCCGGGATCGGACGCAACTCGACGGCGGGGTCCAGCCCCTCGCGCGGGCGGTCCGACAGCAGGACAAAGCGCGCCGGTCCCTGCGACTGGGCACGGATCGAGGCGACGAGACGGTTGATCTCGGATACCGGGTAGCGGTCACCCCAGGCGATCAGGACACATTGCCAGCTTGTCATCGAAACCTGCCGAAAGGACCGGGACACGGGGCCAGCGCGGCCCCGCGCCGGTTTCCCTTGGCATGGCCGCGCCGCCCTTGCAAGCTCAGCCAGAACCTTCGGCGCCCATCAGCGCCGCCTGCCAGTCTTCCAGCCGCTGCGCATTCACGCCCCAGTCATACTCGCCGAACCGCTGCCGGGCATAAAGGCAAAGGCCCCGGTCGGGCAGGATCTGGGCCGTGGTGAAATCGGGGAACCCCATCAGCCGGGAGCGTGTCACCCAGGTGACATGACCCTCGCCCACCGATCCGGCAAGCCGTTCCGTCCGTGGCGTGGCGCGGGCGATGGCATCCAGCCGCGCCAGCGCTCGGGCAGGATCGCCCGCCAGGCGGTCCGGCGCCAGGCAGACCAGCACCCCCCTGTCCGGCGCAGGGCCCGGCACGCCCAGATCCGCATGCCAGCGGGCCGGATCGACGGGCGCCAGGCGGACCCAGGCTGCCCCCGCAGCCAGGCCTGCCAGGGCGAGAAGGGCAATCCAGCCCGTCATCCGCATGCGCCTACCTCTGCGTCCTTGCCCAATGGTAAAGGCAGATCAGCTCGTAGG
>JBKBRG010000181.1:0-2686 GCA_046292325.1 Tabrizicola sp. | reverse complement strand
ATGGGCGCCGGCAATCGCCGTGGCGCCTGTCGTGTCATAGGGGGGCGAGACCTCGACCACATCGCCGCCGACCAGGTTGATCCCCGCCAGATCGCGCAGCATCGCGGCCGCCTGCCAGCTGGCCAAGCCCCCCCAGACCGGCGTGCCCGTGCCCGGCGCAAAGGCCGGGTCCAGCGCGTCGATGTCGAAGGTCAGATAGGTTGGCTTGTCGCCCACGATGCCCTTCACCGTCTCGACCACCCGCGCGACACCCCATTCATGCGCCTCGCGGGCGGTGATGACGTGGACGCCCAGATAATCCTCGGTCGTGGTGCGGATGCCGATCTGGACCGAGCGTCGCGGGTCCACCGCCCCGGCCTTCACCGCCTTGTAGAGCATCGTGCCGTGGTCGATCCGCGCGGGGTTGTCGTCGGGCCAGAGGTCGGAATGGGCATCGAAATGGATCACCCCCAGCGGGCCGAACTTTTCGGCATAGGCCTTCAGGATCGGCCAGGTGATGTAGTGGTCGCCGCCCAGCGTGACCGTCCCCGCCCCGGCCTTCAGGATGCCGCGGACATGGTTCGTCAGCGCCTCGGGAAACGCGGGCACATTGGCATAGTCGAAGGCCAGATCGCCGTAGTCGATGACCGTCAGATCCTCCAGCGGGTCGGTGCCCCAGCCGGGCGGCGGGTCATAGGGCATCAGGGCGCTGGCCTCGCGGATCGCGCGCGGGCCGAAGCGGGTGCCGGAGCGATGGCTGACCGCCTGGTCGAAGGGCACGCCGGTGATGGCCAGATCCACCCCGGTCAGGTCCTTCGTGTAGGTCCGGCGCAGAAAGCTTGTCGCGCCGCCGAAGGCGTTTTCAAAGGAATAGCCGCGCTTTCCCGCGCGGGTGAACGCAGTGTCGACCTGCGTCTTCGCATCTTCAAGGGCCATGGTGATGGTCTCGGGTCTTGCGGCGCAGTCGTTCAGCGGAGACGCGCGGATCCGGGAAGGTCAGGAAACCCCTGCCCTTCCCGGTTGTCAAGCCATTGGTCGGATCACCCCAGCCGGAAGCCCTCGCGCACCAGTTCGTCCGTGACCTGGCGGATGGCGCGTTCCAGCGTCTCGGCGACGAAGTCGATCTGGGCTTCGGAGATGACCAGCGGCGGCGACATCACGTTCAGATGTCCCATCGGGCGGACCAGCAGCCCCATCGCCTCGGCCGCGTTCGAGATGCGCTTGGATTCGTTCGCGGCCTCGGGCAGCACCGCCTTTGTCGCCTTGTCGGCCACGCTTTCCACGCACAGCATCAGCCGCCGTCCGCGCACGTCGCCGATCAGCGGCAGATCGGCCAGCCGGGCCATCCGCGCCTCGAAATAGCGGCCGAGGCGGTCGGCTTCTGCCATCAGCCCCTCGCGCTCCATGATCTCGATGTTCTTCAGACCCGCGGCACAGGACACCGGATGCCCGGAATAGGTGAAGCCCGCGGTGAACCAGCGCGACCCGTCCTGCGCCATGGCGTCCCAGATCCGGTCGCTGACGATCAGCGCGCCCAGCGGCACATAGCCCGAAGTCAGCCCCTTCGCGGTGCAGATCATGTCGGGCTGCACCCCGAAGACATCCCAGGAGGCGAACCAGTGCCCGATCCGTCCGAACGAAGTCACCACCTCGTCGGCGATGAAGAGGATGTCGTGGCGCCGGCAGACCTCCCACATCCGCCTGAGGTAGCCCTCCGGCGGCACGATCACCCCGCCCGAGGCCTGGATCGGTTCCGCGATGAAGCCGCCGATCCGGTCCGCGCCGACGCGCGCGATCAGCGCCTCGAACTCGGCCACGAGCCAGTCGCAGAAGGCCGCCTCCGTCATGCCTTCGGGGCGGCGATAGGGGTTCGGGACGGAAAGGTGATGGATCCCGTCCTCCTTGTAGCGGAACTCCGGCACCCGGTCGCCCGGCCGCTTGCCCACCGACTGCGCAAGGTAGGTCGAGCCGTGATAGCTGTAGTCCCGCGCGACGATGTCGGTCTTGCCGGGCCGGCCCATGCAGGTCTGGTAATAGGCCACCGCCCGCACCGCCGTATCGACCGCGGTCGAGCCGCCCGTGGTGAACATCACGCGGTTCAGATCGCCTGGCGCGAGCTCGGCCAGCTTCGCCGCCAGCCGCGCCGAGGGATCGTTCGTCACATCGACGAAGGTGTTGGTGAAGGCCAGCCGCTCGGCCTGCTCGGCGATGGCCTGCGCCATCTCCTTCCGCCCCAGCCCGATGTTGGTGCACCAAAGCCCCCCCACCGCGTCCAGATAGCGCCGCCCCTCCGCATCCCACAGGTAACAGCCCTCGCCCCGCGTGATGACCAGCGAACCCTCGCGCGCGAAGGGTCCGAAATTCGTCCAGGGATGCAGAACATGGCTGCGGTCCATTTCCCAAAGGTCGTGCGGGGTGGGCCGTGCCAGGGCCAGAGGGGCGGTCATGTCGGGGATCCTTTCCTGCGAATGATACGTCTGGATAACAGCCCCAGCCTAGCACTTTGATCAAAATCCGGCCAGTCCCCGCGCCGCTCCAAAGGTTGGGGTGGGGCAAGATATGGTGTCCAAAGGTTGATCCGGCCCCATTAGGACCATCGGCGGGCGTCGGACCGCCAGGCGGGCGATTCGCGGCGCGAGGGCAGCTTCAGCCGGGCCTGGCCAGGCCGACCCCGTGCCCCAGACGGTTCGTGCATCCCGTGCCGGGC
>JBKBRG010000180.1:0-5495 GCA_046292325.1 Tabrizicola sp. | reverse complement strand
GGCCTGGGGGCGCTGGCCTTCCGCCGTGATGATCTCGACCGACTGGCCGTTCTTCAGCCGGGTCCACAGGGGCACGCGGATGCCGTCGATCTTGGCCGAGACGCAGGAATTGCCGATCCGCGTATGGATCGCATAGGCGAAATCCAGCGGCGTCGCCCCGCGCGGCAGCTGCACCACGTCGCCCTTGGGCGTGAAGCAGAACACCTGGTCGGAATACATCTCCAGCTTGACGTGTTCCAGGAACTCGTCCGTATCGCCCTCGTCCAGCCGTTCGGTCAGGCTTGCGATCCACTTCGCCGGGTCCACCGCGAAGGGGTTCACCGCGCGCACGCCCTCGCGGTAGGACCAGTGCGCCGCGACCCCGGACTCGGCCACCTCGTGCATCTCGCGCGTCCTGATCTGCACCTCGACCCGCTTGCCGTCGCGCCCCGAGACGGTGGTGTGGATCGACCGGTAGCCGTTGTTCTTCGGCTGGCTGATGTAGTCCTTGAAGCGCCCCGGCACCGCCCGCCAGCGCTGGTGGATCACCCCGAGGATGCGGTAGCAGTCCGCCACGCTGCTGCAGATCACCCGGAAGCCGTAGATGTCGGACAGCCGGCTGAAGGCCAGGTCCTTCTCCTGCATCTTGCGCCAGATGCTGTAGGGCTTCTTCGCCCGCCCGAACACGTCCGCCTCGATCCGGGCCTTTTCCAGCTCGTGCCGGATATCGCCGCTGATCTGGTGGACGACATCCCCCGTCTCGCGCTGCAGGGTCAGGAACCGGCGCATGATCGAGTTGCGCGCCTCGGGGTTCAGGACCTTGAAGGCCAGATCCTCCAACTCCTCGCGCATCCACTGCATGCCCATCCGGCCCGCCAGCGGCGCGAAGATCTCCATCGTCTCGCGGGCCTTCTGGGCCTGCTTCTCGGGGCTCATCGACCGGATCGTGCGCATGTTGTGCAGCCGGTCGGCCAGCTTGACCAGGATCACCCGCAGGTCGCGGGACATCGCCATGAACAGCTTGCGGAAGTTCTCGGCCTGCTGGCTTTCGGTCGAACTGAGCTGAAGGTTGGTCAGCTTCGTGACCCCGTCCACCAGCTCGGCCACCTCCTCGCCGAACTGCGCAGCCAGATCGGCATAGGTAGAACGGGTATCCTCGATCGTGTCGTGCAGCAGGGCCGTGACGATCGTCGCGTCATCCAGCCGCTGTTCGGTCAGGATGGCGGCGACGGCGACGGGATGGGTGAAATAGGGCTCGCCCGACTTGCGGAACTGGCCCTCGTGCATCTTCAGCCCATAGGCATAGGCACGACGGATCAGGTCGGCGTTGCAGCGCGGGTTGTAGTTGCGGACCAGGGCGATGAGGTCTTCGACGTCGATCATCACCGCCCCGCTTGCGGGCAAACGCCCGTCAGAACTCGCCCTGAGCTTCCATCAGGGCGCGGAGCAGTTTTTCCTCCGACATGTCATCGACCATCGGGCGATCCATCTCTCCACCCATCAGAAGCGCCATCTGGTCTTCTTCCGGCTCGTCAACCTCGATCTGGGTCTGATAGCTTTCGATCATCCGCTCGCGCAGGGCCTCGGCCGACTGCGTCTCTTCCGCGATCTCGCGCAGCGCGACCACCGGGTTCTTGTCGTTGTCGCGATCGACGGTGACCGGGGCACCGGCAGCGATCTCGCGCGCCCGGTGTGCGGCCAGCATCACCAGTTCGAACCGGTTGGGAACCTTGTCAACGCAATCTTCGACCGTCACGCGGGCCATGGCATACTCCAATCGGCAACATTCGCTGGAAGTGGCCTGTTTATGCCGCCCGCGCGGGCTTGACAAGCGGCAATACAGGCAAATTCGCGCGAGTCCGTCACAACGGCCGCACCTCCGCGCGATCGGCTGCGGGCAGGTCCGCCAGCATCTCGGCCACCGTGCGCCCGTCGCGCGGATGGCGCCAGTCGGGCGCAACATCGGCAAGCGGCACCAGCACGAAGGCCCTGTCCTGCAACCGTGGATGCGGCAGGATCAGCCGGTCGGGCGCGACGCGGGCCTGCGCCTCGGGGGCGAGACCGCGCCAGGCATCCTGGGTTTCGGCGTCGGGCAGCACCGAATCGCCCAGCGCCAGGAGGTCGAGATCCAGCGTCCGCATTCCCCAGCGTGAATTGCGCTGGCGCCCGAACTTCATCTCGATCCGGTGCAGGGTCGCCAGAATTGACGCAGGGTCAGTTTCCGCGTCGACCTCAAGAACGATCGCCGCATTCACATAGTCCGGCCCCGCGCCAGCCGGAAAGCAGGGCGTCGCGAAGAACCGGCTAACTGCCCGGACTGAAAGCCCTTCCTCCGCAATCGCCCGGATTGCACGCCGCAGCGTCTCTGCCGGAGGATCGCCCTCAAACGGCAGGTTTGCGCCTATTGCAACCAGGGCGTGCATGAATCTCACCTTCACGATGGATTATTTCCTATACTTGACTTGTCGGAAACCGGCCTGGGCTGCTATTCACAGCCTGTCAGCCGCGCGACATTACATTTCGTCGTGCAGACTATGGGGAGCACAGCATCCGCGCGGCGACATTGAGGGGACCTTTGAATGTTTTACAAGGACGAACGGCTTGCGCTGTTCATTGATGGTTCGAACCTTTACGCGGCCGCAAAGGCCCTGGGTTTCGACATCGACTACAAGCTCTTGCGGATGGAGTTCTTGCGTCGGGGGAAGCTTCTGCGCGCGTTCTACTACACCGCCTTGCTTGAAAACGACGACTATTCGCCGATCCGGCCGCTGGTGGACTGGCTCCATTACAACGGCTTCACCATGCGCACCAAGCCCGCCAAGGAATACACCGACAGCCAGGGGCGGCGGAAGGTGAAGGGCAACATGGACATCGAACTCTGCGTCGATGCCATGGAGCTGGCTGCGCGGGTGGACCATGTGGTGCTGTTCTCTGGCGACGGCGACTTCCGGCCGCTGGTGGAAAGCCTGCAACGTCAAGGGGTTCGGGTGTCGGTCGTCTCGACGATCCGCAGCCAGCCGCCGATGATCGCGGACGAGCTGCGCCGTCAGGCCGACAACTTCATCGAGCTGGACGAGCTGCGCGAAGTCATCGGCCGCCCGCCGCGCGAGCCGCGTCCGGTGTCCGGCGAAGAGGTCGCGGTCGAGGCGAAGTGAGCCTTGCGGTGATCGCCTCGGGGTCTGGGGCCCCCGATCCGATCGCCTCATGATCGCACTGTCCGGCCTGTTCATGGCGGCATTTCTTGCCGCCACTCCGGTGCCTTTCCAGTCCGAGGTCGTGTTCCTTGCGATGCAGGCCGCAGGGTGGACCCCTGCCCTGCTGATCCTGGTCGCATCCGTCGGCAACACGCTCGGGTCCTGCGTGACCTATGCGCTCGGCCGTTGGCTGGCCGACCAACGCGACCATCGCTGGTTTCCATTGCGGCCGGCACGGATGGCCCGCGCCGAGGTCTGGTGGGGACGCCGGGGGGTCTGGCTGCTGCTTCTGTCCTGGGCCCCTTTCGGCGACGCGATCGTCGCGCTGTCCGGCGTGCTGCGGGTGCCGCTGCCGCTGTTCCTGATCCTCGTCGCCATCGCCAAGACCGGCCGCTACATCGCGCTTGGCTGGATGGGTGCGGCGGCCTTCGGCACCTAGTCGAACCGCTCGTCGGTGCCCTCGCGGCCAAAAGCCGAAGGCGCCCGAGACACATCGTGGTCGCCGGATCGTGACCAGCCACAACCAAGCCCTTGAAATCCCTGACGGGCCAGGACCTGACCCGCGTGGACACTGGACGCGCCCCCTCCCAGCCCGTAAAGCTGTCTCCACGCCTGCCCGGAGCCCGCAATGCCCGATCTGCCGCCCCTCACCCTTTACCTCGCCGCCCCCCGCGGCTTCTGCGCCGGGGTGGACCGCGCGATCAGGATCGTCGAGATGGCGCTGCAGAAATGGGGCGCGCCGGTCTATGTCCGGCACGAGATCGTCCACAACAGATACGTCGTCGATGCCCTGAAGGCGCAGGGCGCGATCTTCGTCGAGGAACTGGACGACTGCCCCTCCGACCGCCCCGTCGTCTTTTCCGCTCACGGCGTTCCCAAGTCCGTCCCGGCCGAGGCCGCCCGCCGCAACATGATCGCCGTGGACGCCACCTGCCCCCTCGTCACCAAGGTCCACAACGAGGCTGCCCGCCACCACGAGGCCGGCATCCAGATGATCTACATCGGCCACAAGGGCCACGCCGAAACCGTCGGCACCATGGGCCAGCTTCCCCCCGGCGAGGTGCTGCTGGTCGAAAGCGTCGAGGACGTGGCCAGGCTTCAGGTCCGCGACCCTGCGAAACTGGCCTTCATCACCCAGACCACCCTTTCCGTGGACGACACGGCCGAGATCGCGGCTGCCCTCAAGGCCCGTTTCCCCCTGATCCGCGCCCCCGCCCATGACGACATCTGCTACGCCACCACCAACCGTCAGGCCGCGGTCAAGGCGGTTGCCCCGAAGATCGACGCCCTTCTCGTGATCGGCGCCCCCAACTCCTCGAACTCCAGGCGCCTGGTCGAGGTCGGCACCGCCGCCGGCTGCCCCTATTCGATGCTGATCCAGCGCGCCGCCGACATCGACTGGCGCGCGCTGGAAGGAGTGCGCGCCATTGGCCTGACCGCCGGGGCCAGCGCGCCCGAAGTCCTGGTTACCGAGGTCATCGACGCCTTCCGTGCCCGTTTCACCGTCACGGTCGACGTGGTCGAAACGGCTGTCGAGGACATCGAGTTCAAGGTCCCCCGCATCCTGCGCGAGCCCGCCTGATGCTGAAGACGACTGCCTTCCTGTTGGCGCTGGCCCTGCCGGCGCTGGCCGAAGAGCCGGCCCCGGTCCTGGCGGATTACTGGATGAGTTCGGGCAGCCTGCCCCCGGAACATGCCTGGGAAACCAGCATCCGGATCCGGGCGGACGGCCGGCTGGACCTGAAACACTGCCGGGGCTACGAGACCGGGGGCCCGGCCTGCGAACAGCGCAAGGCGAAGGTTTCCGATACCGCGCTTGAGGCGATCCGCACCGCGGCGGCGGACAGCGGGCTGCTTGAAAGACCCGCCCGCGAGACCGATGCGCCGGTGGTCGGCGGCGGGCTGACCTGGGGCCGTGTCCATCTGTCGGGCGGGACGGTCGCGTTGCCGTCGCAACCCGCAGAAGCCGACGTGCAGCGGGTCGGCAAGGTTCTTGCCGCGATCGCCGCCGCCATCCCGCCGCGACTCAACCGCTTCACCGATCCGGACTGACTGGCCTTGCGCGGCGGGGCAGGCTAGATCATCGCCATGATCGACGACACCCGCATCCCCCGCCCTGCGCTGCTTCTCGGCCTTGCCGGGCTGATCCCCTTCCTGTGGTCGGTGGCCACGCATCTGTCGCCCGCCCTTGCGGCCGCGGCCGGGAAATGGCTTTCGCCGATGTTCCTCGGCGCCTATGTCGGCCTGACCTACGGCACGGTGATCCTGTCCTTCATGTCCGGCGTCCTCTGGGGCTTCGCGACCCGGGCCGAGGGCCGCGAC
>JBKBRG010000179.1:0-5502 GCA_046292325.1 Tabrizicola sp. | reverse complement strand
CGGCGGCGATGCCCAGCGGGTTGCCGGCATAGGTTCCGCCCAGACCGCCGGGATTGGCCGCGTCCATCAGTTCGGCCCGGCCGGTGACGGCGGCCAGCGGCAACCCGCCCGCAAGGCCCTTGGCCATGGTGGTCAGGTCGGCGGCGACGCCGTGCATCTCCATCGCGAAGAGGTGGCCGGTGCGGGCGAAGCCGGTCTGCACCTCGTCGGCGATCATCACGATGCCGTGCTGGTCGCACAAGCTCCGGATCGCGCGCACCAGGTCGGTCGGCGCCGGATAGAAGCCGCCCTCGCCCTGCACGGGTTCGAAGATGATCGCGGCGACCCGGGCCGGGTCGAGGTCGGCCTTGAACAGCTTCTCGATGCCGGCCATCGCGTCCCTGGTCGAGATCCCGTGCGGCTCCATCGGGAAGGGGACGTGGAAGACATCCGGCATCATCGCGCCGAAGCCCTTCTTGTAGGGCTCGACCTTGCCGGTCAGCGACATGCCCATGAACGTTCGCCCGTGGAAGCCGCCGCCGAAGGCGATGACGGCATTGCGGCCCGTGGCGATGCGGGCGATCTTGATCGCGTTCTCGCAGGCCTCGGCGCCGGTGGTGACGAAGATCGTCTTCTTCCTGAAGTCGCCCGGCACCTTCTCGTTCAGCCGTTCCGCCAGGCGGATGTAGTTTTCATAAGGCATCACCTGGTGGCAGGTGTGGGTGAAACGGCTCATCTGGTTCGCCACGGCGGCCATGATCTTCGGGTGGCAATGACCGGTGTTGACCACCGCGATCCCGGCGGCGAAGTCGATGTAGCGGTTACCCTCGATGTCCCAGACCTCGGCGTTCAGCGCCCGATCCGCATAGATCTGCGTCATCATCCCCACCCCGCGCGAGATGGCTTCGTCGCGGCGCTTGGCAACTTCGGCGTTCAGCATGGTCTTCGCTCCCCAGAAAGCGTGGCGACCCCGGGGCCTCGGGGTCTTTGGGTCATTTGATCAAATAACCGGCAAGGGCGCAAGGCCGGCTGGCGTTCAGATTTCGTTAACCGATGCGGTGGCAATCTGTGCGGGTGAAGGAAATGAGGCAGCGGATGGCCGACGGGCAGCTTTCGATCCCGACACAGCCGAAGGTTCGGGCCAGGGTCCGGTCGGATGACCGTCTGGACGCCCTGCGCCTGGCGCGGTCGCGCCGGGTGGGGGCGGTCACCTACCACCGGCTGATCGCCGAGCACGGCTCTGCCCGCGCCGCGCTGGAGGCCCTGCCGGCCCTTGCCCGGGCCGCCGGCGTCGAGGACTATGCGGTCTGCCCCCTTGCAGTGGCCGAGGCCGAACTGAGGCAGGGGCAGGCGGCGGGGGCGACCCTGCTGCTGCATGGCGAGCCCGGCTATCCCGCGGCCCTGGCCGAGATCCCCGATGCTCCGCCGCTGCTTTGGGCCATCGGCGATCTCGCCTTGCTGAACCGCCCCGCCGTGGGCGTAGTCGGTGCCCGAAATGCCTCGTCGCTGGGCATCCGGATGTCCCGGCGCCTGGCAGCCGGGCTCTCCGGGGCGGGGGTCACCGTGGTCTCGGGACTGGCGCGCGGCATCGACGCCGCCGCGCATGAGGCCGCGCTGGGCGAGGAGGGCCGCACGATCGCCGTGATGGCGGGCGGAATAGACGTGATCTACCCGCCCGAGAACGACGCGCTTGCGCGCGACATCGCGGCCGCGGGGTGCCGGATCAGCGAAATGCCCCCGGGGCTGGAGCCTCAGCCTCGGCATTTCCCCTTGCGCAACCGCATCGTGGCCGGCCTGTCGCGGGCGGTGGTCGTGGTCGAGGCAGCGGCGAAGTCGGGCAGCCTGATCACGGCGCGCGCCGCGCTGGAATACGGGCGCGAGGTCATGGCGGTGCCCGGCCACCCCTTCGATGCCCGCGCTTCGGGCTGCAACGGCCTGATCCGGGACGGTGCGCTGCTGGTGCGCGGGCCGCAGGATGCGCTGGAGGCGCTGGGTGTTCCCGGCCCGTCCTGCCGGGACCGGAAGCCCGGCCTGTCGCCCTTGCCCGGTCCCGCGGCGCCGCAGCGCCCCTTGAAGGAAGTGGCGCTGTTGCACGCGATGATCCTGGATCGCCTCGGGTCAAGCCCGCTGGCCGAGGATCAACTGATGCACGACCTCGATGTCAGCCCGGCCCAGCTTGCCCCCGAACTGCTGACGCTGGAACTCGACGGTCGCATCGCGCGGCAGCCGGGCGGCCTTCTGGCGCGGCTGGACTGACACGCCGCAGGTCGCGCGCCTCGGTCGGTCCTCGCGGGCCCCGTGAAAGGCGACCGGGGGGCAGCGCCACGCCGCCCCCGGTTGACAACCGCGCACCTTCCCCCACATGGTGCCCCGCCATTCGCCGGCCCGGGAGTTTCAGGAAAGCATGCCAGTCGTCGTCGTCGAATCCCCCGCCAAGGCCAAGACAATCAACAAGTATCTGGGCCCGGACTTCACGGTTCTCGCATCCTACGGGCATGTCCGCGATCTGCCCGCGAAGGATGGCTCGGTCGATCCCGAGCATGGATTCGAGATGCAGTGGGAGATTGCGCCAGACTCCAGAAAGCACGTCCGCGCCATCGCCGAGGCGCTGAAATCCGATGACACCCTGATCCTCGCAACCGACCCCGACCGCGAGGGCGAGGCGATCAGCTGGCATCTGAAGGAAGCCCTGCAATCCAGCCTGAAGAAAGGGAAAAAGGTCGCGCGGGTCACCTTCAACGCAATCACCAGAGAGGCGGTGACCAAGGCGATGAAGGAACCGCGCGAGGTCGATCAGTCCCTGGTCGAGGCCTACCTCGCCCGCCGCGCGCTGGATTACCTCGTGGGCTTCACGCTGTCGCCGGTCCTCTGGCGCAAGCTGCCGGGGGCGCGGTCGGCCGGCCGGGTGCAATCGGTCTGCCTGCGGCTGATCGTCGAGCGCGAGATGGAGATCGAGGCCTTCAAGGCGCAGGAATACTGGACGGTGAAGGCCGTCTTCCGCACGCCCAGGGGGCAGGAGTTCGAAGCGGGAATGGTCACGCTGGGCGGCAGGAAGCTGGCCAGGTTCGACATCCCGACCGCGACGGCAGCCGAGCTGGCCGTCCAGGCGGCAAAGAGCCGCGAGTTCAAGGTGATGGCGGTCGAATCCAGGCCGGCCACGCGCAATCCCTGGCCGCCCTTCATGACCTCGACCTTGCAGCAGGAGGCCAGCCGCAAATACGGCATGGGCGCCAAGCAGTGCATGAACGCGGCGCAGCGCCTGTATGAGGCGGGCTACATCACCTACATGCGGACCGACGGGATCGACATGGCGCCCGAGGCGGTGATGGCCGCGCGAGACGAGATCAGGCGGCGCTTCGGGGACAGCTACGTTCCGGAATCTCCGAGGATGTACAAGAACAAGGCCAAGAATGCTCAGGAAGCACATGAATGCATCCGGCCGACGGACATGGGCCTTGGGCCTGAGGAGATCCGGGTCGAGGAGGACCAGCGCAAGCTCTACGAGCTGATCTGGAAGCGCACGATCGCCAGCCAGATGGCGGCGGCCCGAATGGAACGCACCGCGGTGGACATCGCCAGCCCTGACGGTCAGGTGGGCTTCCGGGCCACCGGGCAGGTCGTGCTGTTTGACGGCTATCTCAAGGTCTACGACCAGGGCCGCGACGACCGGCAGGAGGGCGAGGAGGACGAGGAGGGCCGCCTGCCGCAGGTGATGCAGGGCGAGTCGCTGGACAAGGGCGCGATCACGCCCGAGCAGCACTTCACCCAGCCCCCGCCGCGCTATACCGAGGCGACGCTGGTCAAGCGGATGGAAGAGCTGGGGATCGGGCGACCCTCGACCTATGCCTCGATCCTGACCACGATCGTGGATCGCGAGTATGTGCGCAAGGAGAAGAACCGCCTCATCCCCGAAGACAAGGGGCGGCTGGTCACGGCCTTCCTGACGAACTTCTTCCGTCGCTACGTCGAATACGACTTCACCGCCGATCTCGAGGCCGAGCTGGACGATGTCTCGGCCGGCGACCGCGACTACAAGGACGTGCTGGCCCGCTTCTGGCGCGATTTCAGCGCCGCGGTGGCGGAGACGGCCGACCTGCGGATCGGCGAGGTGCTGGAGAAGCTGGACGATTTCCTGGCCCCGCACCTGTATCCGCCGCGCGCCGACGGCGGCGACCCGCGCCTCTGTCCGACCTGCGGCAAGGGGCGGCTGCATCTGAAGACCGCGCGCTCGGGCGGGGCCTTCATCGGGTGCGACAACTATCCGGCCTGCCGGTATACCCGGCCGCTGGCGGGTGATGCGGAAAGCGTCGCTTCGGACGGGCGGGTGCTGGGGCAGGATGAGCAAGGCAACGAGATCAGCCTGCGGGCGGGGCGTTTCGGGCCCTATGTCCAGCGCGGCGAGGCATCCGACGCGAACCCCAAGCCCGACCGGGCAAGCCTGCCGAAGGGCTGGTCGCCCGACACCCTGACGCTGGAGCGGGCGCTGGCGCTGTTGTCGCTGCCGCGCGAGGTCGGCAGGCATCCCGAGGACGGCGTGCCGGTCGAGGCCGGGATCGGGCGGTTCGGTCCCTATGTGAAGCACGGGTCGGTCTACGCCAACCTGCCCGAGGTGGAGGAGGTCTTCAGCATCGGGATGAACCGGGCCGTGGAAGTGCTGGCCCAGAAGGCGAGCCGGGGACGGGGCCGGGCCGCGCCGGCGGGGCCGCTGAAGGTGCTGGGGGCACATCCGGACGGCGGCGAGGTGCAGATCATGCCCGGTCGCTATGGCCCCTATGTGAAATGGGAGAAGGTCAACGCGACCCTGCCCAAGGGAATGGAGCCCGAGGCGGTGACGCTGGAGGAGGCGCTGGCCCTGATCTCCGAGAAGGCGGGCAAGTCCGGCACAAGGAAGAAGGCCGCGCCGAAGGCGGCGGCCGGGAAGGCCGCTCCGAAAAAGGCGCCGGCGAAGAAGAAGGCGGCCTCCGGGACCTGAGTGCCCGGGGTGCGCCTGTCCGGCACCCCGCTTGAGGCGGGATGACCGGGGTTTCCTGTCTGCCCCGCCGCAACCTCATCAGCCGGGGCAGAGGCGGCGGCCTTGCGAGCAGTTCGCGCGGTCCTCGCACGCGGCGGTTCCGGCGCGTGCGCGAAGTGCCAGAGGAGATCCGCCTCAGCCGCGCGGGTTGATGAGGCGGCCGATCAGGCCGGCGGTGCGCACAAGGCCCAGCGGGCGGCCGTTTTCCGTCACCACCAGTTCCGCCGCGCCCTGGCTCATCAGTTCCATGATGTCCTTGACCGGGGTCTCGGCCGGCAGTTCGCGGGCGGTGGCCGAGGTCATGCCGGGCTCCATCACGTCGCGCGCGGTCAGCACGCCAAGCGGGTTCATGTGCGCGACGAAGTCGGCGACGTAATCGCTGACGGGATTGGCGATGATCTCGCGCGCGGTGCCGCATTGCACGATCCGCCCGCCTTCCATCAGCGCGATGCGGTTGCCGATCTTGAACGCCTCGTCGAGGTCGTGGCTGACGAAGACGATGGTGCGCTTCA
>JBKBRG010000178.1:0-5504 GCA_046292325.1 Tabrizicola sp. | reverse complement strand
CGCGCTGTTCCTGCTGCGGCGGCTGGCCTCGGTCTGGCTGGCGGCGATCTCGCTGGTGCTGATCGCGCGCGGGGTCGGTGCCTAGGGTCGGGGCCTAGCCGATCAGCGGGCCGGACTTGCCGTAGGTTTCCTCGTAGTGCCGGCGCAGGCGCATCAGCGCGATGCGCAGCACGATCTTCCCCGACCGCGCCGCCCAGCCCATCCGTTTCTCGGCCACTTCCAGCCCTTCGAGAAAGCAGCAGCAGCGCAGCGCCACGTCGCCGAGCCCCGGCCCGAGGTCGCGCAGCGCCGCCGCCACCCGCCCGCGGGCCGAGGACGGGCCCTCGGCCAGACCGCTGTCGGGCTGGAAGGCGCCGCGGTCGCCACCGGTGAGGAACCGGTCCCAGTTCTGCGCCACGCGCGGCCCCATCTGCGCCAGTTCGAAATCCTCGCGCAGCCGTTCGGCGGCGGCCACCAGTTCCGGTTCGAGGAAGGGTTTGCCATCCCGGTCCCGGCGCCGCCCCAGAAGCGCCACCGGGCTTTCCGCCAGATTGTAGCGCACCCGACGCGGCCCGGAATCCTCCATCACCTCGCGCTCGCCCCAGACGCGGTGCTGATCGCCGAACGGCGTCGCGCCCTCGGCCATGCCCTGACGGCGGCGGTCCTCATCGTCCACCATGCGTTTCAGCGCCGCGCGGCCCGCCGAGGTGATCTCGTAGGTCGCGACCCGGCCCGGCTTGCGGCAGGTCACCCAGTCCTTCAGCGCGAAGGCATGGGCCACCGAACGTTCCAGCACCGCGGTGCGCAGACTGCGCCCGTCGGGCAGATCGCGCAACACCACCGCCTTGTCGAGATCGGGGGCGATGGCCATGACCGCGCCGGGTTCGGCCAGCCGGCGCAGGACGCGGATCCCCTCGCGCAGAAGCGCCTGTTCGTCGAATACCTCCGGCGGCTGGCCGGAACGGTCGGGGCGCGGGTGGACTGACATCAGCGGGGCATCCTTTTCGGCTGAGACATCGGACTGGCGGGAGACGAGACGGGAGATCGCCGTCAGCGCCTCGTCCATCAGCGGGTCCTCGCGGCGGTTCTCGAACCGTCGCACCTGGCGCAGGATGGTCGAGGCATGCAGGCCTTCGCGCCGGGCAAGCTCCCTCAGCGATGTGCCGTCTTCGGTGTGATCGATGTAGTGACGCACGGCAGCAGGAAGCCAGTCAGGCAGGCTGGCAGCAGTCAGTTCTGGCAATTCGGTCGTCCTGTATCTGTCCACGCCCCGGCTGCAATACGTCCAGCCTTGGACGCACACAACCTTGGGTGGAATTGGTTACCTGTTGGTTAAACTTCCGTCTGAACACGACAATTCGATGGAATGTTTAAACTATTCGGTAACCTCCGTGCGCTGATCCGCGGGATTGCGCAACGCCAGGTTGTATTCGGCCAGGATGCCTCGGTCCAGTTCGCCTGACCTGAAAAGGAGGATTCAGATGACCGATTGCCGTTCGCTGCTTGCCAGCCTGCGTCGTCCCCGGCTCTTGATGCGCGCCGCGCGCTTCGGCCTGGGCGACTACCGGCGCGAGCGCGACCTGCGCCGCCTTGTCGATCACGCGGCCTCGCCGGAAGAGACGGTGACATCCCTCATGTCGGTCGAGGCGCGGCTGGAAGCCACGCGCCAGGCGGGCGACGCGGCCTATTCGGTGGCCCGCCACATCGAGGTGCTGATCGCCCTGCTGGCCGAGGCCCGGTTCCTGCGCAGCGGCGAGACGGCCTGAACAGCCCCCGAATGCAGAGGGCGGCCGCTGGCCGCCCTTCCCTTGTTCCCGTCCTTGCCTCGTCAGACGAAGGCGTCCGGCATCTCGGCCTTGCGGCGGGCGACGAAAGCCTCCAGCGCCTCGCGGGTGCCGGGGTCGATCGCGGGGGCCTGGTAGTCGGCCAGCAGCTTCTTCATCCGTTCGTTGGCCAAGGTCTGCGTGTCGCGGCTGCCTTCCTCGGCCCAGGTCTCGAAGGGCTTGTAATCGAACAGGTCCGAGCGCCAGAAGGCCGACTTGAAGTTCGCCTGGGTATGGGCGCAGCCGAGATAGTGGCCGCCGGGGCCGACTTCGCGGATCGCGTCCATCGCCTGTCCGTTGGTGTCGATCTGGATGCCCTGCGCGAGGTGGTGCAGGGTGCCCAGCTGGTCGGCGTCCATGACGAACTTCTCATAAGAGGACACGAGGCCCCCTTCCAGCCAGCCGCAGGCGTGCAGCATGAAGTTCACGCCAGCCAGCAGCGCCATGTTCAGGCTGTTGGCCGTCTCGTAGGCGGCCTGCGCATCCGGCAGCTTGGACCCGCAGAACGACCCGCCCGAACGGTAGGGCAGCCCCAGCCGCCGCACCAGCTGGCCCGCACCATAGGTGATGTGGGCGGCCTCGGGCGTGCCGAAGGTCGGGGCACCCGAGTTCATGTCGATCGAGGTGACGAAGGCCCCCGCGATCACCGGCGAGCCGGGGCGGACCAGCTGCGAATAGCTGACGCCTGCGAGGATCTCCGCCAGCACCTGCGTCAGGGTCCCGGCGACCGTGACCGGGGCCATGGCCCCGCCGACGATGAAGGGCGAGACGATCGAGGCCTGGTTGTTGGCGGCATAGACCTCCAGCGCGCCCATCATGATCCCGTCGAAGACCATCGGCGAGTTGATGTTGATGAGGCTGGTCATCACGGTGTTCTGCTGGACGAAGTCCTTGCCGAACAGGATCGAGGCCATGTCCACGGAATCCTGCGCACGGCTGGGGTCGGTGACGGACCCCATGAACGGCTTGTCGGACAGGGTCATGTGGGCAAGCAGCATGTCGAGGTGGCGCTTGTTCACCGGCACGTCGGTCGGTTCGCAGACCGTGCCGCCGGAATGGTGCAGCCATTTCGACATGTAGCCGAGCTTCACGAAGTTCCGGAAATCCTCCAGCGTCGCATAGCGCCGGCCGCCTTCCATGTCACGGACGAAGGGCGGCCCGTAGACCGGGGCGAGCACGAGGTTTCGGCCGCCGATCTCCACGTTCCGCTCGGGGTTGCGGGCATGCTGGACATAGGTCCTGGGCGCGGTGGAGATCAGCTTGCGCGCAAGGCCCCTCGGGATATGCACCCGTTCGCCTTTCACGTCAGCCCCGGCATCGCGCCAGCGTTGCAGCGCGGCGGGGTTTTCCACGAAGTTGACGCCGATCTCTTCCAGGACCGTCTCGGCGTTGTGTTCGATGATCTGAAGGGCTTCCTCGTTCAGGATCTCGAAGTTCGGGATGTTGCGCTGGATGAAGCGCGCGGTCTCGAAGCTGATCGCGGTGCGTTCCGCCCGGCGGCTGGCACCGCCCCCACTGCGCGACCTGCGCCCTGCAACTTCGTTCATCTTGGCCTCCGGGAGATGTTTGCGCCCTTATGCCGCCAATCGCGGTGGCAACTCTCCCCGAAACCGGCCAATCCTTTCCAAAACCGACATCCCCGTTGCCCGTCTGCGACGTGGCGGCGGCCAGAATTTTTCGGCGAAAGTCCTCGGGCGGCCTGCCCTGCCCTTGCGATTTCGCGGCCCAAAGGCTACGCGGGCGCATGAGCCAGACACACGACCGCCTTCTCATCATCGACTTCGGGTCCCAGGTGACGCAGCTGATCGCGCGGCGCCTGCGCGAGTTGAACGTCTATTGCGAAATCCACCCCTACAACCGCATCGACGAGGCCTTCCTGAAGGCCTTCGCCCCGAAGGCGGTGATCTTCTCGGGCGGCCCCGCCTCGGTCTACTGGGAGAACGCGCCGATGCCGCCGAAGGGCGTGTTCGACCTCGGCGTGCCGATCCTGGGGATCTGCTATGGCCAGCAGGTCATGATGCATTGCCTGGGCGGCCTGGTCGAAGGCGGGCATGGGACGGCCGAATTCGGCAAGGCCTTTGTCACACCGACCGACCTTACGCACCCGATCCTCGCCGGCTGGTTCCCGGCCGAGGCCGGCCCGCAGGCGCAGGAACAGGTCTGGATGAGCCATGGCGACCATGTGTCCAGACTTGCCCCCGGGTTCCAGGTCTATGGCACCTCGCCCAACGCGCCCTTCGCGATCACGGCAGATCCGACGCGGCATTTCTACGCGGTCCAGTTCCACCCCGAGGTGCACCATACCCCCAAGGGCGCGCGGCTGTTCGAGAATTTCGTCCGGCTGGCCGGCTTCAGGGGCGACTGGACCATGGGCGCCTACCGCGAGGAAGCCATTCGGAAAATCCGCGAGCAGGTGGGCGACGCGAAGGTCATCTGCGGGCTGTCGGGGGGCGTGGATTCCTCGGTCGCCGCCGTTCTGATCCACGAGGCGATCGGCGACCAGCTGACCTGCGTCTTCGTGGACCATGGCCTGCTGCGGCTGGGCGAGGCGGAACAGGTCGTCAGCATGTTCCGCGACCATTACAACATGCCCTTGATCCATGCCGACGAGAGCGAACTGTTCCTCGGCGCGCTCGAGGGCGTCAGCGACCCCGAGGTCAAGCGCAAGACCATCGGCCGGCTCTTCATCGACGTGTTCCAGAAACACGCGAACGAGGTCGGCGGGGCGGAATTCCTCGCGCAGGGGACGCTTTACCCCGACGTGATCGAAAGCGTGTCGTTCAGCGGCGGGCCTTCGGTCACGATCAAGTCGCACCACAATGTCGGCGGCCTGCCCGAGAAGATGGGCCTGAAACTGGTCGAGCCGCTGCGCGAACTGTTCAAGGACGAGGTGCGCGCGCTGGGCCGCGAACTGGGCCTGCCCGAAGCCTTCATCGGCCGCCACCCCTTCCCCGGACCCGGCCTTGCCATCCGCTGCCCCGGCGAGATCACCCGCGAGAAGCTGGACATCCTGCGCCGGGCCGATGCGGTCTACATCGACCAGATCCGCAAGCATGGGCTGTATGACGAGATCTGGCAGGCCTTCGCCGCGATCCTGCCGATGCGGACCGTGGGCGTGATGGGCGACGGGCGGACCTACGACTATGCGCTGGCGCTGCGGGCGGTGACGAGCGTCGATGGCATGACCGCCGACTACTATCCCTTCACCCACGACTTCCTGGGCGAGACCGCGACGCGGATCATCAACGAGGTCAAGGGGATCAACCGGGTCTTCTACGATTGCACCTCGAAGCCGCCGGGGACGATCGAGCTGGAGTGACACCTCCCTGTCCGATGCGCCGCGTGTCGGTCGCCATCTGCGACGCGGCGGCGACGTCGGACAGGAGGTTGCGGCTAGAACCGCCCGTGACTCGAGATCGCTGCAATGGGCTTGCGTGCGCTTGGCTTTTCCCGCGCGGCGAGATGGTCGGGCAAGGCATCCGCCGGTCCCTGTTCGCCCACCGCCACCACGCAGTGCAAGGTGTGGCCCGCAGGCAGGCCGACCGCCTCGGCCAGACGGTCCCGGTCGAACCCGCCCATCGCATGGGCGACCAGCCCCATCGCATGGGCCTGCAAGGCAAGGCTCATCCAGGCGGCGCCGGTATCGAAGCCGGCGGTGCGGTTGACGACCTCGGCCCCCTCGCGGTTGGTCGCAGTGTCCCT
>JBKBRG010000177.1:0-5515 GCA_046292325.1 Tabrizicola sp. | reverse complement strand
TTGAAACGCTCGCCCGCCTGACCGACAATCCCACCGTCAGGCTGCCCGCCGTGGCCGCCTGATCATACCCTGACCTCTCAGAGGGTCGGCGCTCCTACACCACGTCCCGGGACACTATCCCTTGGCCGCCTCGATTGCCGTTGCGGTGAGTGCTTTTGCCATGCCGTTCGCGACCTCTTGACTGCGGAGCGGGCGTTACCCCGAGCGGTTTCGGGGTAACATTTTCGCCGATTTGGCTCGTTACCCGATGTTGCGCAGTGTTAGAGATTTGCCGCATAACCGCAAGCATTTCTTGCCTTTTTGTCGAGTTGACCGTTATGCATTGTTAGGCCCTGATAGCCCTCTTATATCGACTGTTAATCAATTGGTCGTAGGTTCGATCCCTACCGCCGGAGCCATAAATCCCTGATCCGACTGGATGCCGGGCGGACAAGGTCTTCGCCCGCGCCGTTGTTCCCATCCTGATACGCTCCTTCCGTCGCAGATCCGACCGGAGATGCGGCTCACCGGCATCCGCCGGCGCAGCCTGCCCCGGCCGTGCGCGCCATCCATGATGCCGCTTCGGACCCGGCCGCACCGTCAACCTTGCGGTTGATGGGACGAAGCCACCGAACCGGACCGTTCCGACAGACCCGCCGTTGCCCCGCCCGATCCCGCCATGGCCGGGAGCAACGCCTTTGCCATTTCATTTGTGTATTGTCATAGCTTTGAATTTCACTATATGAAGTGCAACCGACAAACACGAGCGCGAATCCGATGCCCCGACCCCTGATTCTATCCAGCCTGATGGCCGTTGCCGTCCTCTCCGCCGGCTCGCTCCTGGCCGGGCCGTTCACCGTCACCGCAAGACCCGTCACGGTCTGGAAATCCGTCTACGGCAGCGTCGAGGCGCGCGACCGGATCCCTGCCCGCTCGCGGATCGGCGGGACGCTGGTCGAACTGTCGGTGAACGAGGGGGATCCGGTGACCGCCGGTCAGGAGATCGCCCGGATCGTCGATGACAAGCTGGACTTCCAGCTTGCCGCGCTTGCCGCGCAGCGCGAGGCTCTGTCGGCCCAGCTTGCCAATGCCGAGATCGACCTGAAACGCGGCGAGGAACTGCTGAAGAACGGCGTGACGACGACGCAGCGGGTGGATGCGCTTCGCACCCAGGTCGATGTGCTGAAGGGCCAGATTGCGGCGCTGGATGCCCAGGCCGATGTCGTGACCCAGCAGGCGAAGGAAGGCGTCGTGCTCGCGCCCGTCGCGGGCCGGGTGCTGGATGTGCCGGTCACCAAGGGCGCGGTGCTGATGCCTGGCGAGGTCGTGGCCGTGGTCGGCGGCGGCGGCACCTACCTGCGACTGGCGGTGCCCGAACGCCATGCGACCGCACTTGATGCCGGGGACACGATCCGCATCACCGAGGACGGCGAGGCCCGCGAGGGCAGGCTGGCCCGCGTCTATCCGCTGATCGAGGGCGGCCGCGTCACTGCGGATGTCGAGATCGACGGTCTGCCCGACAGTTTTGTCGGCAAGCGCATGCTGGTCAGCCTGCCGGTCGGCGAACGCGAGGCGCTCATGGTGCCCCAGGACACGCTGGTGACCCGCGCCGGGCTGGATTTCGTCGGCCTGCAAGCACCCGGGGGTGTGGTGTTGCGCAGCGTCGTGCCGGGCGAAACGCAAGTGATCGACGGGATGCCCATGGTCGAGATCGTCACCGGCCTTGTCGCCGGCGATGTCGTGGTGCCCGCGTCCGAGGCAACCCAGGCTGTCGAGGCGGACCATGAGTGAGCCAGGACCCAAGCACCAGCTGGGACTCGCGGGCGGCCTGACCAGGACCTTCATCAACTCGGCGCTGACCCCCCTCTTCATGCTTGCAGCCATCGCTGCCGGGCTCGTGGCGCTGGTCTCGCTTCCGCGCGAGGAAGAGCCGCAGATCTCGGTCCCGCTGGTCGATATCCATGTCCAGGCCCAGGGCCTGAAGGCGGTGGATGCCACCAAGCTGGTGACCGAACCGCTCGAAGTGCTGGTCAAGGGCATCAACGACGTCGAGCACGTCTATTCCTCGACCCGCGACGACGCCGCGATGGTAACGGCGCGGTTCGAGGTCGGCACGAGGTCAGAGGATGCCATCCTGCGCGTCCATGACAAGATCCGCGCCAACATGGACGTGATCCCGGTCGGCATCCCCGAACCGCTGATCGTCGGCCGCGGCATCGACGACGTGGCCATCCTGACCCTGACCCTGTCCTCCGGAACCGCCACCGCCAGCGACCTGACCCGCATCGCCCGCACGCTTCAGACCGAGGTCGCCAAGACCGAGAACGTGGGCCTGACCTACCTCGTCGGCGATGCCCAGGACGCGATCCGCATCGAGCCCGACCCGGACCGGCTGGCGCTTTACGGCGTCACGCTGCAACAGCTGGCGGGCAAGGTCGCCCAGGCCAACCGCACGCTGAACACCGGCAAGCTGCGCGACCGGGGCCAGATGGTGGACCTCGTCGCCGGCGAGACGCTGACCGCGCCGGCCGAGGTGGCCAACCTTCTCGTCACCACCCGTGACGGCCGCCCGGTCTATGTCTCGGACGTGGCCACCGTGCGCTATGTCGAGAACACCAGCGACACCATCGTTTCGCACATGGCCAAGTCCGCGGAGGGCAGGATCGTCTCGGGCCCGGCCGTCACGCTGGCCGTCGCCAAGCGTGCCGGCGCGAACGCGGTGGTCGTGGCCGAAGCGGTGTTGCACCGCGTGCACCAGCTGGAGCCGAAGCTGATCCCCGACGGCGTGGACATCACCATCACCCGCGACTACGGCGAGACGGCGAACGAGAAGGCGAACGAACTGCTGTTCCACCTGGGTCTGGCCACGGTGTCGATCATCGTGCTGGTCTGGCTGGCGATCGGCTGGCGCGAGGCCGGGGTCGTCGCCATCGTGATCCCGGTCACGATCCTGCTGACGCTGTTCGCAGCCTGGGTCATGGGCTTCACGCTGAACCGGGTATCGCTCTTCGCGCTGATCTTCTCGATCGGGATCCTGGTCGATGATGCCATCGTCGTGATCGAGAACATCGACCGCCACTGGGGCATGGACCGCCGCAAGCCGCGCCTGCAGGCCGCCATCGAGGCGGTGGCCGAGGTCGGCAACCCGACCATCGTCGCCACGCTGACCGTGGTGGTGGCGCTGCTGCCGATGCTGTTCGTGTCCGGCCTGATGGGGCCCTACATGTCGCCGATCCCTGCCAATGCCTCGGCGGCGATGATCTTCTCGTTCTTCGTGGCGGTCGTCATCACCCCCTGGCTGATGGTCAAGATCGCCGGCCGCGGCGACATGAGCGAGCATGCCCATGACGATATCCATGGCGGCCATCACGGCGGCTGGCTGGAGCGCAGCTATGCCGCGGTCGCCGGTCCCGTCCTGAAGACCAAGGGGCGCAGCCTGACCTTCCTTCTGGTCACCGCCGTCCTGTCCTTCGGCTCGCTCGCAGCACTTTACACCCGCGACGTGACGGTGAAGCTTCTGCCCTTCGACAACAAGTCGGAACTGTCGGTCGTGATCGACCTGCCCGAGGGGTCCTCGGTCGAAGCGACCGACCGCGTGGCCCGCGACGTGGCCGATGTCGTGATGCAGCTGCCCGAGGTGACCTCGGTCCAGACCCATGCCGGCACGCCCGCGCCCTTCAACTTCAACGGCCTCGTGCGCCACTACTACCTGCGCAAGGAACCGCAGCTTGGCGAGGTGGCGATCAACCTGACGCCCAAGACCGACCGCGACCGCGCCAGCCACGACATCGCGCTGGATATCCGCCAGCGGCTGGCCAGCCTGCCGGTGCCGGAAGGCACCAGCCTGAAGGTCGTCGAACCCCCGCCGGGACCGCCGGTCATCTCGACCCTCCTGGCCGAGGTCTACGGCCCCGATGCCGAAACCCGGCGCGAGGCCGCCCGGATGATCCGCCAGGCCTTCGAAGCGGTGCCCTTCATCGTGGACGTGGACGACAGCTTCGGCACCCAGGCCCGCCGCCTGCGCGCGACGATCTCGACCGACGATCTCGACTTCTACGGGGTGCAGGAACAGGACGTGTTCGACACGCTCGCACTTCTGAATTCCGGCCAGACCGTGGGCTACTCGCACCGCGGCGAGGGTCGCCTGCCGATCCCTCTGGTCGTGGGGCGCGACAAGTCCGACCGGGTGCTGGACGAACGCTTCCTGACCACGCCCATTCCGGCCAACGCCCTGCCCGGCGCGCGCGGGGTGGTGGAACTCGGCGACGTGATCCGCGTGTCCGAGGATCAGGCGAGTTTCCCGATCTTCCGCCACAACGGCCGCGATGCCGAGATGGTGACGGCCGAACTGGCCGGCGATTTCGAGGCTCCGCTCTACGGCATGCTCGCCGTGGCCGACCGGATCGAGCAGATGGACTGGCCCGAAGGCACCAGGCCCACGATCGCGCTGCATGGCCAGCCCGAGGACGAAAGCAGGGTCACCCTGCTGTGGGACGGCGAATGGGAAGTGACCTTCGTCACCTTCCGCGACATGGGCGCGGCCTTCGGCGTGGCGCTTCTGGGCATCTATATCCTGGTCGTGGCGCAGTTCGGCTCGTTCAAGCTGCCGCTCGTCATCCTGACACCGATCCCGCTGACCTTCCTGGGGATCATCTTCGGCCACTGGCTGTTCGGCGCGCCCTTCTCGGCCACCTCGATGATCGGCTTCATCGCGCTGGCGGGGATCATCGTGCGGAACTCGATCCTGCTGGTCGATTTCATCCGCCACGCCACGCCCGAAGGGCAGTTGCCCGGCGTCGCCACCCTGATCGAGGCCGGTGCGATCCGCTTCAAGCCGATCCTCCTGACCGCCATCGCCGCCATGATCGGTGCGGTGGTGATCCTGGCCGACCCGATCTTCCAGGGTCTCGCCATCTCGCTCTTGTTCGGTCTGCTCAGTTCCACGCTGCTGACCGTGCTTGTCATCCCGGCGATCTACCGCGTCTTCCGGACGGGCTCCGGCAGCACGGCTCACGCCACCACTGCCTGATCAGAAGAGGAGACTGAAATGGCACATGTCGTTGTCCTGGGAGCCGGACTTGGCGGCGCCATCATGGCTTACGAGTTGAAGGACCAGCTGCGCCCCGAAGACAGGGTGACGGTCGTCACCAAGGATCCGCACTATCATTTCGTGCCCTCGAACCCATGGATCGCCGTCGGCTGGCGGGACCGCGAGGACATCACGGTGGACCTCGCCCCCACGATGAAGAAGAAGGGGATCGACTTCATCGCCGTCGCGGCCGAGAAGCTTCACCCCGAAGAGAACCGCATCGAACTGGTGGACGGAAAGTCCGTCAGCTACGACTACCTCGTCATCGCCACCGGGCCTGACCTGGCCTTCGACGAGATTCCGGGCTTCGGACCGCATGGCGGCTACACCCAGTCGGTCTGCCACATCGACCATGCCGAGGCCGCGAAATCGGCGTTCGAGAAGCTCGTCGCCAACCCCGGCCCGGTCATCATCGGCGCGGCGCAGGGGGCCAGCTGCTTCGGCCCG
>JBKBRG010000176.1:0-5524 GCA_046292325.1 Tabrizicola sp. | reverse complement strand
CGCGCCGCGGCGCTGGACGCCCTGGCCGCCGCCGTCGCCGAGGGCCGTCCCTTCGCCGCCGAGCTTCAGGCCCTGGCCGACCCTGACCTGTCGTCCGCGCTTGGCGCCGTCGCGGAGGGCGGAGTTCCCACGCTGGCCGCGCTGAGGGAAGCATTCCCCGAGGCCGCCCGCGAAGCCCTGCGCATCGCCCGCGCCACCAGCGCCGAGGACGGCTGGACCGACCGGCTCCTTGACTTCCTTGCCGCACAGACCGAGGCGCGCCCCCTGACACCGCAGGCCGGCACCACGCCGGACGCGATCCTGTCCAGGGCGGAATTCGCCTTGACCGAGGCCCGCGTCGCGGACGCCCTGGCAGAGCTTGCCGCGCTCGATCCCGCCGTGAAGGCTCCCCTCGAGGCCTGGATCGGCGCGGCCACGACATACGTCGATGCAACTGCGGCCCTGCGCGCGGCACGGGGGGAATGATGCTCTGGTCGCTGACAAAGGTCGTCCTTTTCGTGGTGCTTGTCGCCGGCCTCGCCCTTGCGGCAGGACTTCTGGCGGAAAGCGGCGATTCGCTGCGCGTCATCGTGGCCGGGTGGGAGTTCACCATCGGTCCGGTGCAGGCTCTGGTGCTGGGCCTCGTTCTCATCCTCGCGGTCTGGCTGCTGCTGAAGGCCCTTGGGCTGCTCGGCGCCACCTTCCGCTTCCTCAACGGCGACGAAACGGCCCTGTCGCGCTATTTCGACCGCAATCGCGAACGCAAGGGCTATCGCGCCCTTTCCGAGGCGATGATGGCGCTTGCCTCGGGCGAACCGCGCCTTGCGCTCAGCCGTGCGCAGAATGCCGAGCGTCTGCTTGGCAAGCCGGAACTGACCACGCTCCTCGTGGCGCAGGCCGCCGAGGCCGCCGGCGACCGCAAGCGCGCCACCGAGGCCTACAAGACCCTGCTCGCCGACGATGCCACACGCTTTGTCGGTGTCCGCGGCCTCTTGCAGCAGAAACTGGCCGAGGGCGACCGGGAGGTGGCACTGAAGCTGGCCGAGAAGGCGTTCCAGCTGCGGCCGAAGCATGCAGAAACGCAGGATATCCTGCTGAAGCTGCAAGCCGACGCCGGGGACTGGTCCGGCGCGCGCGTGACGCTGGGTGCCAAGCTGAAATCCGGCAGCCTGCCGAAGGATGTCTATCGCCGCCGCGATGCCGTGCTTGCACTGCAACAGGCCCGGACGGTGTTCGACGATGCCGCCAGCATCGAGGCGCGCGAGGCCGCCATCGAGGCGAACAGGCTTTCCCCCGACCTGATCCCGGCCGCTGCGATGGCCGCGCGCAGCTACATTGCCAAGGGCGATCGCAAGAACGCGACCCGCGTCCTCAGGAAGGCATGGGAGGTCATGCCGCACCCCGACCTCGCCGCCGCCTTTGCCGAGATCGAGCCGGACGAGAGCCCGCAGGACCGCCTCAAGCGGTTCCGCACCCTGACGAACCTGCGGCCGGACAATGACGAGACGCGGATGCTTCTGGCCGAGCTTCTGATTGCCGCCGAGGATTTCCCGGCTGCCCGCCGCGCGCTCGAGGATGTCGCGACCCGGGCACCGACCCAACGTTCGCTGGCGATCTTTGCTGCAATCGCGCGCGGTGAAGGCGCCGACGACCTGATCGTGCGCGATCTTGTAGCAAAGGCAATCTCCGCCCCACGCGGTCCGCAATGGGTTTGCGACAAGTGCCATGCGATCCATGACGGCTGGCGGCCGGTCTGCGACAACTGCGGCAGCTTCGACACGCTGTCCTGGAAGGTCCCGCCCGCCAATGCCACCACCTCGCCGGCTCTGGCCGAGCTACTGCCGCTGATGGACGCCCGCCCCGACCCCGAACCTGCCATTCCCGAGCCAGAGCCCCTCGCGCCGGACGAGATCGCACGCCGTGCAAATTAGGGCTACACAGTGCCGGGCGGCGGTGATAATAGCCGCGCGTCAGCGAAGGATGCCGGTGTAGCTCAGCTGGTAGAGCACGTCATTCGTAATGATGGGGTCGGGGGTTCGAGTCCCTTCACCGGCACCATTCTTCCCTGGAAGTTCAATGGTTTAGGCCGGTTTGGCTTCAGATCGCTACACGCTTGCTACACAATAGCGGAGTGCGGTGATCGTGCGACTCGTCGTCAACATGGAATACCTGACTCAAGATCACAAGTCGGGGCGCTACCGCTACAGGCGTCGTGTCCCAGCTGAGTTGATCAAGCTGATCGGCAAGCGCGAATTTCTGATTTCCTTGAAGACCACGGAGCAACGCGTTGCTCTTGAGCGGTATGAGCAAGTGCATCGGGACGTGGATGCGGAGATCGAAGCAGCAAGAGCCATCGATCCAGCAGATGCCCATCACCGCGCCACGCTGAAGACTCTGCGAAAGCATGAACTCGTTGGTGCGACTGTCAGATCACTCGTTCCTGTGAGTTTCGGTGCAAACCCCGAGCTGTTCAGTAGGTTCACGGAAGCCGCTCTGCGTGCCCCAGATCACGAGTTCGACCAGATCGTCGAAGCGAAGTTCTTTGGTCTGCAGGAGCCACCTCTCCGTCTGTCCAAGGCCGTGAACGCCTATCTCGAAGAGCACAAGGACGCGGACAACGAAAGCGATCTTCGGAAGCAGACAGCCCTGGTGATTGGTCTCGTCCGCGAGATCATGAAGGACGCTGACCCACTGATCGAAGCCATCGACATCGATGTCGCGTATGCCTTCCGAGACACTCTTCGCGCGAAAGGGTCTGCCCGAGGGACCATCCAACGGCGAATCAACACTATCCGCGCTGTTTTGAACTTCGCCAAGCAGCGTTTCCAGCTGACAGACTTTGTGAATCCTTTCAGCGGCCTTGAGGTTCCCAAGACGGCATTGGACCGCCGCGCCAAGGATAGTCGCTTGCCGCTGACCGTAGAGGAAATCAGGCGCTGCAACCCTTTCGTCATGTCCAAGAACCAGGATATCGCGGATCTCTGGACGATGATGATGTTGACCGGGGCGCGACCTCGGGAACTGCTCGGGCTGGAGTGGCAGGATGTCGACTTAGACCACCCCATCCCGCACATCTTCATCCGCCCAAATCGGATCAGAGGGGTCAAGACTGATACCTCGGTCCGAAAGGTGCCATTGGTCGGGAGGGCGCTCGACGCTGCGCGTTCAAGGGCGGAGGGCGCAGGGCCGGATCGGAAGACTGTCGAGCCACTATTTCCACGCTACTCGTCAAGCAGCGGCTACAACACCGCATCGAACCTCATGACAAAGGCGATGAAGCAAGCCGGTGTTTGGGAGAAGATCACCAAGGTTCCCTACTCTCTGCGCCACTCCCACAAGGATTGGATGCGTCGAGTTGCGCCTGAGTACTGGGTGAATCTCGTCCACGGACACGCCCAAGGAGGAATCGCCGCGAACTATGGCGGGGACGACATGCTCGACCAACTGGCCCGCTACATCGAGCAAGCGTGTCGAACGGCAGGTGTATGGGAAGCCTTCTAAGTGACCGAGACGACAGATGCCGGACGATGAAGACCAAAGTCATCTGAAACTGCGCCTGAGGGCGGCAGCCGAGGCGGACGAAAAGACGACACGTGATCTGGGACGCTACCCAGAGGATCCTGTTCACTACGCCTTGAAGCCAACACTGGGTGGATTGCTTCTCGTGATCGTCACGTCGACTGTTCTAGGTGTGGAGCCAGGCGGTCTTCAGTCGTTGGCTCTCTTGAGCGTCCTCGGGATCCTGTACTGGGTACTGCACAACGCGCAATCCGGGCGCCGTCGCGAGTGGGACCGTGTCAGGCAACGTCATTTCGATGCCGCTCTGGCACGACTGCAATCGGAGTTGGCTGGCGTTGCTGATTGAAGAAATGCCTCGCGATCTGAGCATGGATATCACCGCTCGAAAGATCGGCATTTCCCCCCATGCCCCCCGGTAAAGCCCCCCGGGGGTAGTCCCCCTGGGAGCCTGTTGGCGATCATGCATCTGCCAGGATCCGGTAAACCGAGGCGCGACCAAGCCCAAGTCTCCGCGCGATTTCGGACGGACCGACACCCTCGGCCTTCAACGCGAGCACCTCATCGGCCTTCGCCCGCGCCGTCGGTGCGCGTCCCTTGTACTTCCCGGCCGCCTTCGCCTTCGCGATGCCCTCGCGCTGGCGCTCCAGCATGATCTCCCGCTCAAACTCGGCCACGCTGCCCAGCAGGTTCAGCATCAGCTTGCCGGTGGGCGTCGTGGTGTCCAGGTTCAGGTCAATGATCCGCAGGTGAGTTCCCCGCGCCTCCAGGCGCTGCCGGATCTCCACCAGATGGGCCATCGAGCGCACCAGGCGGTCCAGCTTGGTCACAACCAGGGTGTCCCCTTCGCGGACGAAGGAGAGCGCCTCGTCGAGCTGGCGACGCGCCTTCACGTCGACTGAGGAGACCTGTTCCTCGAAGATCCGTTCGCATCCTTCCGCCTTCAGAAGACGAAGCTGAGCCTCCAGTCCGGCAGTCTGATCTAGCGTTGACGTCCGAGCATATCCCACAAGCATTGCTACCCCCTTTTGTCTCACAAGGATCCTTAAGGTAGATAGACGCTATGTCTCAAAATTGCAAGATCACTTCAGTGAGGCAGCCAAGGTAGCCCGGCCGCGCGTCTCACACAGGCAAGGCCTAGCGGGACAGTCGGGCGACTATGTGACCCGAGCAACCATCGTTCCGATAACTGGGCGTCAGTGGGGCTGCAGTCATTGGCCGTCGCTTTGATGCTCGGCGGTAGGAGCGTTCGGGCGAACCGGGTCGCGCCCCTGTTTCGCGGAAAAGTCGGGTTTTGGGTCCGTATCCGAGAACAACTTCGGTACCCCAACAATGACCCGAAACATCGACCTCGCGTTTGCGCGTGAGGCCTTCACCTATGATCCCGAAACCGGGATCGTTTACTGGAACAAAGACCGCCCGATTTCCCACTTCCCGACCCACCGTGGCTACCGTCAATGGCTCGGACGGAATGCGGGAAAGCCAGCTGGAAGTCCCAATTCCGACGGCCACCTCTACGTCACCGTCACGCACCCTGACAGGAAGCGACAGGCCATCGCCGTGCATCACATCGCGTGGATGCTTGCCAACGAGTCAGACCTTCCGAAGGGCAAGCACATCGACCATCTGAACCGAGATCCGACAGACAATCGCCCGGAAAACCTAAGAGCCGTTGATCCCTACCTGAATGCACGAAACATGACCCTCTCTCGCAAGCCGTCAACCGGCTTCAATGGCATCTACAAGGTCAAAGACGGATATGAGGTCAGGCTCACCGTGGCCGTGGGGCGAAGTCCGCAGATCATCGGTCGATGCAAATCACTTGAGGAAGCGGTGGCGCTGAGGGTCGAGACAGGGCTTAGGCTCGGCTACACGCCAGGACATCTCGGGGTCGAGGAGACGCCTTTGGCGGCGTAAACAGGACGGGCCGCGAAGGCAGTGTCCCGGGTGGTGGTGTAGGAGGCCGCGCGCGGAGCCTCCGGCGTAGCGCAGGGCGCGGCCGCGGGTCACGCTGGCGGTCATCGCCGAT
>JBKBRG010000175.1:2862-5555 GCA_046292325.1 Tabrizicola sp. | reverse complement strand
CCGCGCCCTCGATCCGGGTGGCGAAATAGGCGGCGGTCGTCACATAGACGAAGCTCTTGTTCCATTCGAAGAGCACGCGGTAGTTCGGATAGGCCAGGAAGGCCGGCCCCTTGCGCCCCTGGGGCAGGAGGACCGAAGCGGACAGCCCCGGCGCCAGCGGGCCGTTGCGGGGGGTGACACCGAGCGCCTGCCAGTCCTCGGTCGTCCGTTCGGTGTCAAGGCCGGTCAGCGACCAGTCGAATTCCTGCGGCAGGCTGACTTCGGCCAGCCAGGGTTCGCCCGCGCGCCAGCCGTGATGTTGCAGCAGCCGCGCGCCCGACAGGATTGCGTCGGCCTCCGAGGTCTTGAGCAGGATCAGCCCGTCGCCGTCGCCATCGACGCCACGTTCCAGGATGTCCTTCGGCAGCATCTGGACCATGCCGATCTCGCCCGCCCAGGCGCCGGTGGTGTCCAGCGGGAAATCGCCCAGGGCATGCAGCTGCGCGGCGGCGATGACCTGGGGCTGGAACAGATCCGGCCGGCGGCAGTCATGCGCCAGCGTGAGGAGCGCATTCCGCGTGTTGAAGTCGCCCTGCACCTGGCCGAAGTCGGTCTCGAAGGCCCAGAAGGCGAGGAGGATCCCGCGCGAGACGCCGAACTCGGCCTCCGCGCGGGTGAAGATCGCGTCCAGCGCGTCGGACTTCGACCGCGCGGTGGAAAGGCGGGTCTTCGAGATCAGCGACTGCGAGAAGTCGAGGAAGGTCTTGCGGAACACCCCCTGCGCGCGGTCGGCCTTCAGCACCTTCGGATCCTGTCGCGCGCCGGTGAAGAAGGCGGCCGCCTTGTCGGCGGGGACGCCGGCGGCGACGGCCTCGGCCTCCATGGTGGCGAGGAACGCGGCGAAATCGCCGCCGCAGGGGGCGGCTGTCGCCGGGCCGGCGAGGATCAGGGCAAGAAGGGCGGCGCGCATGGGGTCTCCGGCGATTTCCGGAACGTTAGGTGAGCGCCAGCAGAACGGCAACCGCAAGGAGCGCGGCCCAGACCCGCCAGAGCGCATCGGCGGCCGCGTCGATGTCGTCGGGGCCGGGGTCGCGGCGCCCCTCGGGCCAGACCCACGGATAGTCCTTGCGGATGCCGTTGTAGCTGCGCGGGCCGGACAGGGCGACGTTCAGCACCGGGGCCAGCGCGGCCTCGGGCCAGCCGGCGTTGGGGCTGCGGTGTTTCGGCGCATCGCGCAGGATCGGGGCGGGATCGACCCAGCCATGGGTCAGCGCGATGAGCAGCGCCGTCAGCCGGGCCGGGATCAGGTTCAGCACATCGTCCAGCCGCGCCGAGGCCCAGCCGAAATCGCGGTAGCGCGGGGTGAGGTGGCCGATCATGCTGTCGGCGGTGTTGACCAGCTTGTAGGCGACGATCCCCGGCAGGCCCAGGACCAGATACCAGAAGACCGGCGCGACGACGCCGTCCGACAGGTTCTCGGCCGCGCTTTCGATGGCGGCGCGGGCCACCTCTGGCCCGGTCATCCGCTCTGTGTCGCGGCCGACGATCATCGCGACGGCCCTGCGGCCTTCGGGGACGGACCGGCGAAGGGCGCCGGCCACGGCGCGGACGTGTTCGACCAGCGATTTCTGGGCGATCAGGATGGCGACGGCAAGCGCCTCGATCAGCCCGTGATCGGGGATCAGATGGATCAGCCAGCCGATCGCGAGGCCGGTGATGGCAAGCCCGGCGGCGACAAGGGTTCCCTTCAGCTTCAACGCGCCGTCACGGTTGAACCGGGCGTCGCACCAGCCGACGAGGCGCCCCATCAGCACCGCAGGATGCGGCAGGCGGTCCCAGAGCCAGCGTGGCTCGCCAAAGGCTGCGTCGAGGAGGAGGGCGGCGATCAGGATCATGGCGCCTGGCTATCCCGGGGCGCGCGATGATGCGCACGCGCCCCGGGGCGCCTCGGTCGATTTCGCTGCGCGGCAAAGTCGGCGCCCCGGGCGTCAACCTGGGGTTGCGGACATCCGCGCTTCGGGTGCCGCGTGGCGTTTACATTCGCGTAATACCCTTGTGGCAACTTGATTTTTTGCCGGTGCGCTCCAACAATCGTCATGCCGGCAAGTGCGAGGTCGCCATGCTTGAGTTTCTGCCGAAGGACGTGCTCGACGGGCTGGAAACCGCGCGCAGGCGCGACCAGAAGCGCAAGTCGCGGCTGCGGGTGCATGTCGGCGACTCGGTCTTTCCGGTGCTGCGGTTCTGGGACAATGGCTTTGCGCTGGACGCGGATCTCGGTCCGGGCAAGCTGCGCGGGCTGGTGGATGTCTATGACGGGTCGCGTCATGCCTTCCAGTGCCTGATCTTCGCCTCGAGCATCGAGAATGGCGAACTCGTCTGCGACTTCAAGCGCGCGACTGCGGTGACGGAACGGGCACCGCTGGACTTCTGGCGCGACGAGAACGCACCGGTGGGTTATCTCGCCAAGGCCTGAGCGCCGAACGGCCCGGCCCTGGACGGGTCAGGGCCGGATCTCGACCCTTGTTCCGATCGGCGTGACCGCCCAGACCTCGCGCATCTCGGCATTGGTCAGGGCGATGCAACCCGCCGTCCAGTCGCCCTTCAGCTTGAACCCTTCCGGAAGCGCATTCGGCTGGCCATGGATGAAGATGTCTCCTCCGGGGGAATGGCCGGCCCTGGCCGCGCGGGCACGGTCGGCGGGGCGCGGGTAGTCG
>JBKBRG010000175.1:0-2852 GCA_046292325.1 Tabrizicola sp. | reverse complement strand
TGCCGACCGACAGGTGAAAGGCACTTTCAGCGTTGCGGCGGTCGATGGTGAATTCCCCCTCGGGCGTCCTGCCGTCACCCTGGCGCTGCTTGTCGCCTTCCGGCGCGAAGCCGAGCGCGATCCTGTAGGTGCGCACGGGCTTGCCGTCCTGGATCAGCTGCATCCGCCGCGCCGCCTTCTCGATCACGATCCGGTCCACCGCCCCGGTCAGCGGTGGCGGCGGTGGTGTGGGCATCGGCACAGGCGGGCTGTAGAGCGAGGCAGCGATGAACCCGAGGCCCACCAGCAGGAAGAGATAGATCAGCAGGCGCAGAGAGCGGATCATTGCAGATCGGCGAATACCCTTTGCAGCCGCGAGACCGCCTCGGCCACCTGGGCGCGCGGGCAGGCGAGGTTGAAGCGCAGGAAGCTTTCGCCCCCGGTGCCGAAGGAAGAGCCGTGGTTGGTGGCGATCCTTGCCTGCTTCTCGACCCGGTCGATGAACTCGGCCGGGGCCATGCCGGTGCCGGAAAAATCGACCCAGGCCAGGTAGGTCGCCTCCAGAGGGGTGGAGCGCAGTCCAGGGATGCTGGCGATCCCGGCGTCGAAAAGCTGACGGTTGCCGTCGAGATACCGCATCAGCGCATCGAGCCAGACGGCGCCCTCGGGCGAATAGGCGGCGGTGGCCATGTGCATCCCGAAGGAATTGGGCGAGATGCCCATGGCGTTGATCGTGTCGGCAAAGGTCTTGCGCAGGGCGGGGTCGGCAATGATGACGTTGCCGATATGGGCGCCGGCGATGTTGAAGGTCTTGGTGGTGGCCGTCATCATGACCAGCCGGTCGGCGATGTGCGGGGCGGCCAGGGCCATGACGGTGTGCTTGTGACCGGGATAGACGAGGTCGTGGTGGATCTCGTCCGAAACGAGGACCAGGTCGTGCTTCACGCAGAAATCGGCAACGGCCCGCAGTTCGTCCTGGGTCCAGACCCGACCGCCCGGGTTGTGGGGCGAGCAGAGGATCAGCATCTTCTCGCGCCCGGTCAGGCGCCTTTCCCAGTCGGCGGTATCGATCTGCGCGAGGCCGCCCTTCAGGGGCAGCGGACATTCGGTCACCGCGCGCCCGGCGGCTTTGATGACGCGGGCGAAGGCGTGATAGACCGGGGTCATCAGCACGACCGCATCCCCGGGCCGCGTATAGCTGTGGACGCAGAGCGCGGTGCCGTTGACGAGGCCATGGGTGGTGAAGATCCAGTCCGGCTGCACCTCCCAGCCGTGGCGGCTGGCCATCCACCACCGGATCGCCTCGAGATAGGCGCGGTCGTCGCCGAAATAGCCGTAGATCCCGTGGTCGAGCATCTTCTGCAATGCGTCCTGCACCACTTGCGGCGGCCGGAACTCCATGTCCGCGACCCACATTGCCAGCCCCTCGTCGGGTTTGATGCCGTAGAGCGGTTCCAGCATGTCCCATTTGACGCAATGGGATCCCGCGCGGGAGATGGGAGTGTCGAAAGTCATGTGCGGTGGCCTGTTGGTTGGGATTTTCATCCGATTATTCCATCAATGACGGGAAGTCATCCCAAAATTGACCATACAACTGGTAGAAACGTCCATAAAGATCGGATTGCATGGAACGATCTGACTTCCATCTTCGTCTGGGCCGCCGGCCTGCGCTCCTCTTGCCATCGCGGGCCCGCTTTCGTAGATCGCTTCCATGATCCGACCCATCCTGATCCATCCTGACCCGCGCCTCAAGAAGGTCTGCGATCCCGTGGCGGAAATCACGCCCGAGATCAGGGCGCTGGCCGCCGACATGCTGGAAACGATGTATGATGCCCCCGGCATCGGCCTGGCCGCCCCGCAGGTCGGCGTGACCAGGCGCCTGATCGTGATGGACTGCGTCAAGGAGGGCGAACCGGAGCCCATGGCGCTGGTGAACCCCGAGATCGTCTGGTCGTCCGAGGATCTTTCGACCTACGAGGAAGGCTGCCTGTCGATCCCCGACCAGTATGCCGAGGTCAAGCGGCCCGCCGAGGTGAGGGTGCGCTGGCTGGCGCTGGACGGGACCGAGCAGGAACGGCAGTTCTCGGGCCTCTGGGCGACCTGCGTGCAGCACGAGATCGACCATCTGGATGGCAAGCTGTTCATCGACTACCTCGGCCCGCTGAAGCGGCAGATGATCACGCGGAAGATGGAAAAGCTGAAGCGGGAACGGGCCAGGGCGTGACGGTCCGGCGCTGCCTGCCCTGGCCGAACCCGGTGCTGCGGACACCGGCGGCCGATGTCGAGGCCATCACCGACGAGGTGCGCGGGATCTGGGCCGACATGATCGACACGATGGAGGCAATGCCGGGATACGGGCTGGCCGCGGTCCAGATCGGCGTGCCCTTGCGGCTGGCGGTTGTCGATTGTTCCGAGACGCGCGGACAGGCCATCCGGATGGCAAACCCGGAGATCCTGCACGCCAGCGTCCAATCGCGCGCTCACGAGGAGGCCAGCCCCAATCTGCCCGGCGTCTCGGCAGTGATTTCCCGGCCCCGGGCGGTGACGGTGCGGTTCCTGAATGCACAGGGGTCGGTCGAGGAGCGGGATTTCGTCGGACTCTGGGCGACGAGCGTGCAGCACCAGATCGACCATCTGGCCGGGAAGATGTATTTCGACCACCTCTCGCCCCTGAAGCGCAAGATGCTGATTGCAAGGGCAGAAAAGCTGAGGCGCAAAGGATGAGGATAATCTTCATGGGAACGCCGGAGTTCAGCGTTCCGGTGCTGGAGGCGCTGCACGCCCGGCACGAGATCCTTGCCGTCTATTGCCAGCCGCCGCGCCCCGCCGGGCGCGGCAAGGCCGAACGGCCAAGCCCGGTGCAGGCGCGCGCC
>JBKBRG010000174.1:0-5561 GCA_046292325.1 Tabrizicola sp. | reverse complement strand
TAGAATCCGCCGACCAGTTGCGAGGTTTCCAGCAGGAAACGGCGGTAGTCGCGGTAGGCTCGGCTGTCGGGACGGTCCGGCGCGGCGAAGAAGTCGGCCAGCGGCTGCGAGGAGACGAATTCCGGCTTGGCATAGACCGCCGCTCCGAAGGTGCGCAGCGGCAGGCCGCGCCAGAGCGCCTGCTGGCCGGCGGTGGAATTCACCGTGACCGCCGAGCGTGCATCGTTCAGCAGCTCGGCCAGCTTGCCGCCGCGGACGAAATGCACCCGGTCGCTCACGCCGTGCAGGCGGGCCAGCCGGCGGATCTCCGGCAGAAGCGGCACGCGCCCGTCCTCGAGCGGGTGGGCCTTGAAGACCAGGTGGTGATGTCCGGGCGCGCCGCGGGCAAAACCCGCGATCACCTCGGCCAGGAAGTCGGTCATGCTGGCGAAGGGGGAGTGCGCCCGGAAGCTGGCGTCGTGTTCCAGTTGCAGGATCGCCAGGTGATAGGGAAAGCCGCCATTGCGGATGCGCCGGGTCGCGATGCGGCGTTCGATGCGGTGGACCGGCATCATCAGGAAACGGCGCAGGTAGAGCCGGAATTCCTGGCCCACCGTCAGCGCGCGGTGCGGACGGAAATTGCGGTAGGCGCGGAAGCCTGCCGCGACGCAACCGTGGTAGAGCGCCCCCCAGAACATGTGCTGTCGCATGTCGCCCCAGGTTGCGGGCGCCTCGGGCAGGTCGGGGTCGCCCCGTTCCACCGCGGCCCGCATCTCGGCCAGCGTCAGCTTCATCAGCCGCGAATGGCCGTTCGCCCCGTCGCGTTCGTAGGTGACCCAGTAGGGGCGCAGGTAGCCTTCCTCGAACACATGCACGGTGATCCCGCGCGCCCTGGCCAGCCGGATCGCCTGGGCATGGATCGGCCGGGTGTCGCCGTAAAGCACCAGGTCGGTGACGGAGAGATCGGTCATCAGGCGGTCGCAGGTCTCCGCCCAGCGGTCCTGCGGCTCCTGAAAGGCGATGTAGCCGGGGCCTGGCCAGAACACCCGGTCGCCAAGGTTGAAGCCCACGCGCGAGACCCTGGCCCCGGTCCGGCGCAGCTGCTGGCCCAGGCGGTGGAACCAGGGACCGTGCGGGCCCTGCAACAGGAGGAAATGGCGGGAGTCGGGGGTCAAGTCGGGCCTTGTGTTCCGTTGGGCCATGCAGCCGGCATCGGGGCAGCCTGCCCCGGAAAGGGTGAAAAGAGCATGAGGGATCATGGCCCGAACCGGCCGAGGCTTGCAAGCGGCGAGGGCGGGTCTTACCTCGGAACGGCAGGTCGCGATCGAGGGAAGGCGGGGCGCAGTCATGTTTACCGGAATTGTCACCGATGTGGGGCGGATCATCGACACCAGGGCCACGGGGGACCTGCGCGCGCGTATCGCCACGCGCTATGACGTCGGCGGCATCGACATCGGCGCGTCCATCGCCTGCGACGGTGTCTGCCTGACGGTCGTGGAGCTTGGTGTCGAACCCGAGGGCTGGTTCGAGGTGGAGATTTCCGCCGAAACGGTGTCGAAGACGACTCTGGGCAGCTGGCGCCCCGGCAAGCGGGTCAACCTCGAGCGCGCGCTGAAGGTCGGGGACGAGCTGGGCGGGCATATCGTGTCGGGCCATGTCGACGGGCTGGCCGAGGTGGTGGGCCTCCGGCACGAGGGCGGGTCGGTCCGGGTGAGCTTCCGCGCGCCCGATGCCCTGGCGAAGTTCATCGCGCCGAAGGGGTCGGTGGCGCTGAACGGGACCAGCCTGACGGTGAACGAGGTCGATGGGGCCGAGTTCGGCGTGAACCTGATCCCGCACACGCAGGAGGTGACGACCTGGGGCGAGGTGGCCGTGGGGGACATGGTGAACCTGGAGGTCGATACGATGGCCCGCTATGTGGCGCGGCTGCGGGAGTATGACTGAGGGCGCGCCTGGGGCCGATCCCGGGGGTTTTGCACCCCCGGACCCCCGCAGAGTATTTGGGAAAAGGGCAAGCAGGATCCTGGTCAAGATATCCGGAGTTTCCGATGGCCGAGATCGGGCATAACGGCGGGCCGTCGCTGGAGGGCGGGGTCAGCTGGCGCAGGCAGTGCTGGGCTGTGGCGCGCGAGCGGTTGTTGCCCACGCTGCCGATCGAGGTGGTGCGGCTGCGGGTCAAGCGGGCCAGGGCGCTGGGGCTGGACTACAGGACCTATGCCGGGGTCAGGGCGGCCACGGGGCATGATGTGGTGGCCTTTCTGTTTTCGTCCAACGCGTTGCGGGTTTCGGTGCTGCGACCGGCGATGCCGGTGGATCGGGCGGCGAAGCTGGCGGAGGTGGAGTGCAGGCGGCTGGCCCTGGCGGTCGCGCCCTTGACTCCCGCCATGGTGGAGGCGGCCAATCCGGTGCTGGATGGGGTGCATCCGGCGCCCCATGCCCTGGCCGGGTTCGGCGAGATGCGGGATCGGCTGCGGGCGGCGCTGGGAAAGGTGCCGTCGGATCAGGTGATCCTGGTCGGCGATCCGGGGCTTGAGCGCGACTGGTGCGCGGCCGGGCGGCTGGCCGGCTACCTGCCGGCAGAGCGCTATTTCGGGCAATAGGAAACGGCGGCCCCGAAGGACCGCCGTTCCCTGTTCGACGTGCCGAAAGGTCAGGCTGCGCGGCCGACGAGGACCGAGTCCACCTGCCTGGCCGCACCCGCCTCGTCCACGCCGGAGACGGCCGCGACTTCGCGGGTCAGGCGTTCCAGGGCGGCCTCGTAAAGCTGACGCTCGGAATAGGACTGCTCGCGCTGGTCGTCGGTGCGGTGCAGGTCGCGGACGACCTCGGCGATCGAGAGCAGGTCGCCCGAGTTGATCTTCTGTTCGTATTCCTGGGCGCGGCGCGACCACATCGCGCGCTTGACCTTGGCCTTGCCCTTCAGGGTGTCGAGCGCCTTGCTCACCACATCGGGGGCCGACAGGGGGCGCATGCCGATGTCGATGGCCTTGTGGGTCGGAACCCGCAGGGTCATCTTGTCCTTCTCGAAGGAGATGACGAAAAGTTCCAGCTGAATCCCGGCGATCTGTTGTTCCTCGATCGAGATGATCTTGCCGACGCCATGCGCCGGATAGACCACGAAATCATTCGGACGGAATTCAGGCTTCTTCGACTTGGTCATTCACGGTTCCCCAGAAAGGATGCCCTCTACCCGCGACAAAGACCCCGCGCGCCCTGAACCCCTCGTTCAGGCGTGTGGAGCCGATTGTCACAAAAAAAACTGGCCCAGGCGATATGCTCTAAGCCGGCGTCAGGCGTCCATGCTTGCTTTGTAAAGAAATCATAACACAAATCGCGCCCGATTCCAACTGCCGCGACTCAGGGCCGGTTCTGGATAACACGTTGAATCAGAAAGATTCTGCGCACCGTAACCGATTCGTGGTCACAGTTGTGCCCGAATCGGGCCCGGGCTCAGCCGCCCGCGCCGGGGGCTTCCGAGAAATACTTTTCCCGCTTGCCCTTCTCGCCATCGCGTTCCTGATAGCCGGGCAGCGGGTCCTTCTTGGTCACGATCACCGGCCATTGCAGCGCGTATTTCCGGTTGAAGGCGACCCATTCCTCCATGTCCGGCTCGGTGTCCGGGCGGATCGCGTCGGCGGGACATTCCGGCTCGCAGACGCCGCAGTCGATGCATTCGTCGGGGTGGATGACGAGCATGTTCTCGCCTTCGTAGAAGCAGTCGACCGGGCAGACCTCGACGCAGTCGGTGTATTTGCAGGCGATGCAGTTGTCGGTGACGACATAGGTCATGGGCGGGCCCCGGGAACGTATCCTTTGCGCCTAGCTAGAGCAGGCGGGCGGATCATTCAAGCGGCTCCGGCGCCGCGGGGGCTTCGAGATCGAGATAGAGCGCCTGCGCCTCGGTCGCGGGGCCCCGCCGCATCCCCAGTGCAAGGACCCGGATCACGCGGATGCGGCCGCCTTGCGGGAAGGTCAGCGTGTCGCCCGCGGCGATGTCACGGCCGGGGCGGCTGACGCGGATCCCGTTCACCCGGACGGATCCCGCCGCGATCACCTCGGCGGCGAGGGCGCGCGACCTGAAGAAGCGCGCCTGCCAGAGCCATTTGTCCAGCCGCAGTCTGGCGCTGGCCTCGGGGTCGGGCCTGCCGGACGGCCCGGCCAATCAGACCTTGCCCTTGAGCGCGAGAAGCGCCGCGAAGGGGCTGTCGGGGTCGATGGGCTTTTCCTGCCGGGGCGGGCGGGCCTCGTAGGATTTCTGCCGGTCCTCGCGCGGGGGCTTGCCGCCCTTGGCGTGCGGCCGGTCGCCCTTGGGACGGTCGTGCTTCGGCCTGTCGCCGTCCTGCTTCGGCCTGTCGCCCTGGGGACGGTCGCCACGAGGACGGTCGCCACGGGGGGCGCCGCCCTCTTTCCGCTCGGGGCGCTGGTGGCGCGGTTTCGGGGCCCAGGTGAAGGTGTAGAACACTTCCATCTCGGGCGCGGCCGTCGCTTCGGGCGCGGGTTCCGGGGCCAGGATCGAGACCTCTTCCGGGATCGGCACGCCGGCGGCGATGGCGGCGGCGGCTTCCTCGGAAATCTCGGGCTCTTTCGCCGGCACGGCGACCTTGACCTTCGGGCGTTCGCCCTTTTCGCCCTTGTAGCCGAGGCCGGCCATCAGGTCGGCGAACTGCTCGAGCGTCATGCCGGTGATCGACAGCATCTCGGGCGTCGCCTCGAAGCCCGCGCGGCTGTCCTTCTGGCGCAGGATGTCGGCGAGCCGTTCCAGCATGTCGATGCGGATCGCCCGCGCCCCCGCCGGGTGGTAACCGGCGAGCGTGTAATGGCTTTTCGGCACCTCGGGCACGTTGGGGATGGTGACAAGGCCCGGCGGCGGCGATTCGGGGAATTCCTGCAAGCCGTTCCACAGCGACCACAGCACCAGACGCAGGCGGGTCGGCGCGGGTTTCAGCAGCGCGGGCAGGAAGATGGTGAACTGGCCGAAGCGGACGCCATGCTTGCGCAGGCTGGCCCGGGCCTCCTGGTCCAGCTCCTTGACCTCGGCGGCGACCTGGTCGCGGGGGATCACGCCCATCGCCTCGGTCAGCCGGAACGCAAAGCCGCGCGCAAGGCCGGTCAGGGCCTCGTCGCGGGCCATGGCGAGCAGCGGCTCGAACTGGGCGGCGACCTTGCGGTCGATGAAATGCTGCAACCGGCGGCGGACCTTTTCGGCGACCTCCGCCCCGGCCTCTTCGTCCACGAAGGCCTCGACGGCGGGTCTTGCGGGTTCGGCGCCCTTCACCAGCTTGCCCACCGCGGAGGTGCCCCACATCAGGCCGCCCTGTTCGGTGAAATCAAGCTCGGTATCCGGCGCGTTGTAGAAGCGGTCGGCGCGCAGATGGAATTCCGGCTTCAGCGCCTGCAAGGCGGCCTGAGCCAGCGTGCGCGCCCCGTCCGGGGTTGCGGATGCGTCCTGCCTGAAGCGGAAGCCTTCCAGACGCCCGACGAATTCGCCTTCGACCGTCACTTCGCCCTTGTCGTTCACCTCGGCCACGAGGGTCTCCTTCTGTTTCAACCGGCGAAGGAGGACACTCGTCCGCCGGTCGACA
>JBKBRG010000173.1:0-5580 GCA_046292325.1 Tabrizicola sp. | reverse complement strand
CCAACCTGTTCGAGATCGAGATCTTCGGCATTACCCTGGCCCTGCGCTGGTATGCGCTGGCCTATATCGCGGGCATCCTGTTCGGATGGTGGATCGTGCTGCGCGCCATCCGCAATCCGGGACTGTGGTCGGATGCCGCCCCGATGTCCGCCGAACAGGTCGAGCGCCTGCTCACCTGGATCATCCTGGGTGTGATCCTGGGCGGGCGTCTGGGCTATGTGCTGTTCTACGACCTGCCGACCTATCTGGCCGATCCGTTCCAGATCGTGAAGGTCTGGGAGGGCGGCATGTCCTTCCACGGCGGTTTCCTGGGCGTCGTGATCGCGGCGCTGTGGTTCGGCCGGCGCGAGAAGATCCCGCTTCTGTCGCTGGGCGACCTGATGGCGCTGGCAACCCCGGTCGGGCTGATGCTGGGCCGGCTGGCGAATTTCGTCAACGGCGAGCTCTGGGGCCGCCCGACCAGCTTGCCCTGGGGGGTGGTCTTCCCCGGCGAAGCGGCGCAATACTGCCCGGATGTCGAGGGCCCCTGCGCCCGCCACCCGAGCCAGCTCTATCAGGCGGGGCTGGAGGGGCTGCTGCTGGCACTGGTCCTGTTCTGGCTGGCGTTCCGGGCCGGCGGGCTGAAGCGGCCGGGGCTGGTGATGGGGGTGTTCCTTGCCGGCTATGGCATCGCCCGCTTTGTGGTCGAGTTCGTGCGCCAGCCCGACGCGCAGTTCGTCAGCGAGGGCAATCCGATCGGCTGGGCCGTGCAGGTCGGCGGCTGGGGCCTGACCATGGGCCAGCTCCTGTCGCTGCCGATGATCGCCATCGGCCTGTGGTTCGCCCTGCGCGCCCGCAGGCCATGACGCCGCTTGCCCGCCTGATCGCCGAGCGCATCCGCGAGACCGGGCCGATCACCGTCGCAGACTACATGGCGGAATGTCTGCTGCACCCGGTCCACGGCTACTACACCACCCGCGACCCCTTCGGCGCCGCGGGCGACTTCACCACCGCGCCCGAGATCAGCCAGATGTTCGGCGAGCTCTTCGGCCTCGCGCTGGCGCAGGCCTGGGTGGACCGCGGGGCGCCCGACCCCTTCATCCTGGCCGAGCCCGGCCCCGGCCGGGGCACGCTGATGGCCGATGTGCTGCGCGCAACGCGCGGCGTGCCCGGCTTTCACGCCGCCCTGCGGCTGGTAATGGTCGAGGCCTCGCCCCGGCTGCGCGCGGCGCAGGCCGAGCGGCTGGCAGACCAGCGGCCGCACTGGGTGGACCGGATCGAGGATCTGCCCGAAGGCCCCCTGTTCCTGATCGGCAACGAATTCCTCGACGCCCTGCCCATCCGCCAGTTCCTGCGCAGCCCCGAGGGATGGCGCGAGCGGCTGGTGGGCCTCGTGGATGGGGCGCTGGCCTTCGGCCTTTCCGCGCCCCTGCCGCAGGTGCCCGATACCCCCGCCTTCCGCCATGCGCCCCAGGGCGCGCTGGTCGAGGACAACCTGCCCGCTCGCCTGGCCGTGGCCGAGGTCGCCCGCCGCATCGCGCGGCACGGCGGGGTGGCCTACTGGATCGACTACGGCGGCTGGCGGTCGCAGGGCGACACGTTGCAGGCGCTGCGCCACCATGCCTTCGACGATCCCCTGGCTCACCCGGGAGAGGCCGACCTGACCGCCCATGTCGATTTCGAACCGCTGGCCGCGCTGGCCCCGGCCTCGGCCTTCGACACGCAGGGCGCGGTGCTGCGCCGGCTCGGGATCGACGCAAGGACCGAACGTCTGGCGCAGGGGCTGACCGGCGCGCGGCTGGAAGGCCACCGGGCCGCGCATCGGCGCTTGACCGATGCGGCGGAAATGGGTTCGTTGTTCAAGGTGCTGGCCATCACCTCGGCCGGCGCCCCGCCGCCCCCCGGATTCGCCTGATGCTTTCGACGCTGGACATCATCACCTCGCAGGCGCTGACGGCCCGCCACGGCTTCTTCACGCGCAAGGGCGGTGCGTCCTCGGGGATCTTCGCCGGGCTGAATTGCGGCACGGGATCGTCGGATCAGACCGAGATCGTCGCGATCAACCGCGCCCGGGTGACCGAGGCGATGGGGGTCCGCCCCGAGGCGCTGGTCACGGTGCATCAGGTGCATTCCGCGCGCGCCCTGCCCGTGACCGGACCGCTGTCGATCCGACCGGAGGCGGACGCGATGGTCACGGCCACGCCGGGCGTTCTTCTGGCGGTGCTGACGGCCGACTGCCAGCCCGTGCTGTTCGAGGATCCCCAGGCGCGGGTGATCGGCGCCGCCCATGCCGGCTGGCGCGGGTCGGTCGACGGCGTGCTGGAAGCGACGATCGAGGCGATGGAGCAGCTGGGCGCCCGAAGGTCGCGCATCACCGCCGTCATCGGCCCGACGATCAGCCAGGCAGCCTACGAGGTCGGCCCGGAATTCTTCGACCGCTTCCGGGCCGAGGATGAGGCCAGCACGCGCTTTTTCGCCAACGGTCCGGGCGACCGGCTTCTGTTCGACCTGCCCGGCTATGGGCTTTACCGCCTGCGCCAGGCCGGGGTCGGCCATGCGGAATGGACCGGCCATTGCACCTACCGCGACCCCGAGCGGTTCTATTCCTTCCGTCGCACCACCCATGCGGGTGAGGCGGATTACGGGCGGCTGATATCGACAATACGGCTGTGATGCGGCGAAAAGGGGCATGAAAATGCTCTGATTGCTGCAAGCTTCTTCCCCAACCTTGCCGCAATCTCGGATCAGCCTGCCCGCAAAGGTTGAATTTCGCCGGGGCATGAAATGATCATCCAGATGAAGACCAAACGCCGCTGGATCCTGTCGATCCTGGAAGCCGTCGGCGACGGAACCGACAGCCGCGTCGTGGCGCGCGCGACGGTGCGTCAGACCTCGGGCCGGACCCTGACGGCAGGGCAGAAGGGTTTCGCGATGCGGCTGAAATCCGCGACCCGGCAGGTCAGCGACGCCGCGCGCTAGGCGTCAGGCGGTCCTGGCCAGCCGCGCCTCGAGGACATCGAACGGGAGGCCCGGTTCATCCTTGGCGCAGCGGATCACCAGGCTGGTCTTGACGTTCGCCACATGATCCGCGCGCAGCAGTTCTTCGGTCAGAAAGCTTTGAAAGCTGGACAGATCGGGCGAGACGCATTTCAGGATGAAGTCGATCTCGCCGTTCAGCATGTGACATTCGCGGACCAGCGGCCAGGCCCGGCATCGCGCCTCGAAGGCGGCCAGGTCGGCCTCGGCCTGGCTTGACAGCCGGACCATGGCAAAGACCTGGACCTCGAACCCCAGTTCCCGCGCATTGATGTCGGCGTGATAGCCGCGGATATAGCCCTGCTCTTCCAGACTCCGCACGCGGCGCAGGCAGGGCGGCGCGGAAATGCCGACGCGGCTGGCAAGCTCGACATTGGTCATCCGCCCGTCCGCCTGAAGTTCCGCCAGAATCTGGCGGTCGATGGGATCCAGCTTGTGCGCGACCATGATGCCTCCGTTCCGCGACTTACTTACGCGGAGCGTCTGGTATGCGCAACATTATTTCGCCTTGGCGCAATAATGCTACAGCCCAGGCGCAGGACCGGCCCGATGCGGGGGCGGGGTGCCTGTCACGGCCAGCAAGGCCCGGCCCCCGGCTCGGCGATGCCCGGCGCGGAAAAGCGGCAGTGGTCCGTGCGGTCCCGGTTCCCGTGCCGCGCGGCGAGATGTGGCGGGGGTCGATCTCGGGGCCGGTGGCCGGGTCCGGCATCGCGCGCACTTTCCGCGTTTCGCCGGGAATCAGCCAGAGCCAGGTGCGATGGCGCCGGCTGGTCTGGCCGCCGGCCAGAAGGACGCGGGGCGCGGCCCGTCGAGCAGCGGCCCGGCACCCGATCGGGGCAAAGGGCCGGGCGTGGGATCCGACCCGGCTGGGACGCCCGGGAATGGAATTGGTGACGGGATCGGCCGTGAAGGGACCTTCTGCAACAGGACGCGGACGCGGAAGCCGCGATGAAACAAGGCGTTGTAAAGACCGGCCAATTTTCCCCTGCCTGGGTGGAGGATCGGGATCCGGCCAGGGATGGCTCGCTTGCCGCAGGGGGGTTCCGCCCAACCGGACAAACCCCTATATCGAAGTGCCGCCAGTGTAGAGGACCCCACCATGAGCACCGCCACCCGCCACACCAAGGTTCTGATCATCGGCTCGGGTCCGGCCGGTTACACCGCCGCGATCTATTCGGCCCGCGCCATGCTGAACCCGATCCTGATCCAGGGTCTGCAACCCGGCGGGCAGCTGACCATCACCACCGAGGTCGAGAACTGGCCGGGCGACCATTCGGTGCAGGGCCCCGATCTGATGGTGCGGATGGAAGAGCACGCGAAGGCGATGGGCGCAGAGGTGATCCCGGACTATATCACGCGCCTCGACCTGTCGAAGCGTCCGTTCACGGCGACGGCGGACAGCGGGACGACCTATACGGCGGATGCGGTGATCCTGGCGACGGGGGCGCAGGCGAAATGGCTGGGACTGCCGTCCGAGGAGAAGTTCAAGGGCTTCGGCGTCTCGGCCTGTGCCACCTGCGACGGGTTCTTCTACCGCGGGAAAGAGGTGGTGGTGATCGGGGGCGGGAATACCGCCGTCGAAGAGGCGCTGTTCCTGACCAACTTCGCCTCGAAGGTGACGGTGATCCACCGCCGCGACAGTTTCCGGGCCGAGAAGATCATGCAGGACCGGCTGTTCAGGAACCCGAAGATCTCGGTGGTCTGGGACACGGAGGTGACCGAGATCCTGGGAACCGAGGCGCCCCTGGGGGTGACGGGGGTGCGGGTCCGGAACGTCAAGACGGGGGCGGAGGAGGTGATCCCCTGCGACGGGTTCTTCGTGGCGATCGGGCATGCGCCGGCGTCCGAGCTGGTGAAGGATCAGCTGCCCCTGCATTCGGGGGGCTATGTGGTGGTAGAGCCGGGCTCGACCCGGACAGCGATTCCGGGGGTCTTCGCGGCGGGGGACCTGACGGACCACGTCTATCGGCAGGCCGTGACCAGCGCCGGGATGGGCTGCATGGCGGCCCTGGATGCCGAGAAGTTCCTGGCGGGGCACTGACCGGCGCTGGCAGGCCTGCGTCCCCCTGGAGATCAGGGGGGTCACGGCGGGCGTCCGCACGTCCTGAACGGGTTTGCGCTGCGTGCGCCGCCGGCGTCTCGTCGCGGGCACGCTCCTAGCGCAGGCGCAGCCCGTCCTTGTCGAAGAACATGGCATCGCGGGCGTCGAAGCTGACGCCGACCATCGCGCCGGGTTCCAGGCTGACCTGGTCGTGGCGTTCGACGATCAGCTTCTCGCCCGAGGGCGCCGTGAGATGGACGTAGGAGACCCCGCCCAGCGCCTCGGTTAGGTCCACGCGGTGCGTGTCGCCGGGGCCGATCTTCAGGTGCTGCGGCCTGAGGCCGACCGTCACCTCGGCGCCTCGGGCGGGCAGGGCGACCGAGGCGGCGACCGATCCGGCAAGCCCCCTGGCGGCCACCGCGCCGGCTTCGGCCACGCCGGCGACGAAGTTCATCGACGGGCTGCCGATGAAGCCCGCGACAAAGCGGTTGTCGGGGTTGTTGTAGAGGTCCAGCGGCTTGCCC
>JBKBRG010000172.1:0-5595 GCA_046292325.1 Tabrizicola sp. | reverse complement strand
AAGGCGGCGGGAGAGGCGGCGTTCGTGGACCTGATCTCGGGCGGGCGGCTGGAGTTCGGCATCGGATCTGGCGCCTATCAGCGCGAGTTCGACCGGATGCGGCCGGGCCTGAAGCAGACCGACGCCTGGCGCTACATGCAGGAGATGCTGCCGGTGATCCGGGAATTGTGGCAGGGCGATTACGCGCATGAGGGAGAGTATTGGTCCTTCCCGGCCTCGACCTCCTGCCCGAAGCCCTTGCAGAAGGAGGTCCCGGTCTGGGTCGCGGCCCGCGCGCCGATCACCTATGACTACGCGGTCAGGCAGGGCTGCAACATCCAGTCCTGGCCCCTGACCCGCGACATGGGCGAGGCGCGGCTTTACATGGAACGGCTCAATGAGGCCTTGGCCAACAACCCGGGCAAGAGGCGGCCCGTCATGGCGATGATGCGCCACACCGCGCTTTATGACCGGAAGGACGACTGGATGGTCCCGGTGCGCGCGGCCCAGCGGCAGCTTTCGCAGTTCGAGAACCTGTTCAAGAACCTCGGCGATGTCGAGAACGGCTTTCCGAAGGCCATTCCCTTCGACCAGCTGGGCAACCGCGCCGAATACGACCCCGAGATGCTGAGCCGGAACCTGATGTTCGGCACGCCCGACGAGGTGATCGCCAAGCTGAAGGAATACGAGGCGATCGGGGTGGACGCGTTCATCTACTATGCCAGCCTCGGCCTGGGGCTGAAGGAGCAGAAGCGGTCGCTGGAGCTGTTCTGCCAGGAGGTCATCCCGGCCTTCGCCTGACGCGGTCGGGCCCCGGGGCGGCTTCTCGCGGCGGCCGAACCCCACCCGTGAGGTCGTCAGGCCTCGTCGGGCTCTGCCGGAGAGGAGGCGGCGTCGGTCGAGGAGGCCCCGCCCTGCACGCTGCGGGCGGTGCGCTGGCGCAGCGCCTCGAGATAGGTGGTAAGCGTGCCGGGCCAGGAGGGCGCAGCCTCCGTGGGCGCCCAGCCTTGCCGGTAATCGCTGGGTCTGCGGCCGAAGCATCTGCGGAAGGCGCCGGTGAAATGCGACAGCGCGTTGAAGCCGGTCGCGGTGGCGATCTCGCGCACCGACAGGCGCGTGGCGATCAGCAGGACGCGCGCGTGCTGGAGGCGGACGAGACTGCCGAACTGCACGACCGAACAGCCGAGCCCGCGCCGGAACTGGCGTTCCAGCTGGCGCTGGGACAGGCCCAGACGCTCGGCGATCGCGGGCACGGGCAGGGGGTCGGCGATGTTCTCTTCGATCAGTGCGATGGCCCGGCGCAGGATCGGGGCGAAGGCTTCGGTGCCCTCTCCGGGCGTGCGGCGCTGCGGGGCGGTGGGGGGCCTGATCGGCGGGTGCAGCATCTGGTCGGCGACCTCGCCCGCCATGCCCTCGCCATGGCGGGCGGCGATCAGGCGCAGCACGAGGTCGATCCCGGCCGTGCCCCCGGCGCAGGTCAGGATGCCGTCGCCGATGGTGTAAAGCTGTTCCACCACGGCGATTTCCGGGTGCCGCTCCTGGAACCCCGGCGCCCAGGACCAGTGCGTCGCCACCTGCCGCCCATCCAGCAGCCCGGCCCGCGCCATGGGGTAGGAGCCGAGCTCGACCGCGCAGAGCCGCGCCCCCTCGCGCGACTGGCGGCGGAGCCAGGCCAGAAGCCCCCGGTCCGCATGGTCCTCGGCCCCCCAAGAGGCAAGGAGGAACACCATCTCGCCCCGCCGGTTGCGGTCGTCGAGCGGGGCGGCGGTGACCGAAAACCCGTTCGAGGCCGGCACCTCGGGGCCCTCGGGCGAGAGGATCTCCCACCGGTAAAGCGGGCGGGAGGAAAGGTAGTTGGCGATCCGCAGGGGCTCGATCAGGGTGATGAGCGTGGCGAGGTTGAAGCGCGGCAGAAGGACGAAGGTCATGCGGTCGGCCCCGGCGTCCTCGGGCGTTGCGGCGGGGGCAGGGGGGGACGAGATGCGGTTTTTCGCCATGGCCGCAGGTTAGCCGACGAAAAACCGTGAGGGAAGGTTCGGGGCCGCGCGCGGGGGGCGGATCTGTCGCAGGACTGTGACCTTCGCGTCGCGCGGCTGTCACCGGAGCTTGCTACGCGAGGTCTCGAGCAATCCTCCGCAGGATCATCGCATGAACCGCTTGCTTGCCTCGGGCCTTCTGGCCGTCAGCCTGGCCGTCGCCGCCCCGGTGGCCGCGCAGGACACGATCCGTTTCGCCGTCACCGACATCGATGGGCTGGAGGCTTTGCAGCGCGAGATGGGGCCGTTCAAGCAGGCCTTCGAGGCGGCCTCGGGCCTGAAGGTCGAGTTCTTCCAGGTCTCGGGCCGCACCGTGGCGGTCGAGGCGCTGATCGCCGGCGACATCGGCGGCATCGGCCTGAACCGCACCCATATCGACAGCATCTCGAAGAAGTTCCCCGACCAGAAGTTCCGCGTGGTGGTGAGGGGAGGGCAGCTGCCCGACGACGTGCTGCTGGCCTCGCCCAAGGTTTCGCCCGAAACCGTCGAGACGGTCCGCAAGACCTTTGCCGAACAGGGCGAGGCGCTGATGGCGGCCATCACCGCGACCGAAGAGAACGCGAAATACATCGGCGGCAGTTTCAACGCGAGCGTGACCGACGCCGACTATGACGTGGTGCGCAAGATGTACGAGAACATCGGCATCAAGGAATTCACCGAGTTCGTCGGTCAGTGAGGCCCCTGTGAACGCGCCCGTCCTTCCCGCCCGGGCCGAGGCCGGTTCCACCCTGGTGGAGCCGGCCCTTGCCGTTTCCGGCCTGACGAAAGCCTTCGCCGGCGCCGAGGTGCTGAAGGGCGTGGATTTCACGCTGGCGCCGGGGCAGTCCACAGCGCTGATCGGGGCGAACGGGTCGGGCTGGATTCGCAGGAAGCTGATATGAACGACATGACCACCGATACCGCCCATCGCTACTGGAACGCCGAATGGCGGAAGTCGGATGGCATCTCGCCCTGGGCGATCCCGGAACCCTGGGTGATGGACCATGCCAGCACGCTGCCGTCGGGCGCGCGCATCCTGGATCTCGGGGCAGGGATCGGGCGGCACGCGCTGGCCCTGGCCGAGATGGGCCACCAGGTCACGGCGCTGGACGCGGCCGAGGCCTCGGTCGCGGCCATCGCGGCGGCGGCCTTCGCGAAGGGGCTGAGCATCGAGACGGTCGAGGCACCGATGACCGACCTGCCGTTCGCGGATGCCTGCTTCGATCATGTGCTGGCCTGGAACGTGATCTATCACGGCGACGAAGGCGTGGTGCGCCGGGCCCTGTCCGAGGTGGCCCGCGTCACGCGGCCGGGGGGCACGTTCCTTGCGACGATGCTGTCGGCCCGCCGCCTGCCCGTCGAACGGGCCAAGGCCCCCGGCCGCGAGATCAGCCGCAATACCTGGGTCTTCGATGGGCCGGGCGACAAGGTGCATCCGCACTACTTCTGCACCGCGCCCGACCTGCTGTCGCTGCTCTGGGGGTTCGAGGTCTTCACGCTCTTCGACCGGCCGCATGAAAAGCCCGGCTCCTGGCACTGGCACCTTCTGGCGGAGCGTCTGGGATGAGTGCCGAGCTGATCGAGGGCGCAAGGCTGGTGCTGGAGGACCGGGTGGAAACCGCCTCGGTCCGCATCGAGGGCGGCCGCATCACCGGGATCGACGTGGCGCGCGACGGGGCGGTGGTGGTCCCCGGCAAGGGCCGCATCCTGGCCCCTGCCTTCGTCGATGTGCATGGTGACGCCTTCGAGCGCCAGATCATGCCGCGCCCGGGCGTGATGGTCGATGTCGAGGCGGCTCTGCTGGAAACCGACCGGCAGCTGGCGGCGAACGGCATCGCCACGGCCTACCATGCCCTGACGCTGAGCTGGGAGCCGGGCCTGCGCAGCGTGGACACCGGCTGGCAGGTCGTCCGCGCGCTGGCGGCGCTGCGCGGCCGGCTGACCGCCGACAACCGCCTGCAACTGCGCTGGGAGACCTTCTGCGCCGAGGCCGAACCCCTGATCGCGCATGTGCTGGCCGGCAGCGACCGCCCGGCGCTGGCCTTCAACGACCATACCACCTCGGCGCTGCTGCATCCCGGGATCGCGCTGCACGACCGGCCCTTCGACCATGTCGAGGACTATCCGGTCACCGACCTTTCGGCCGAGGCCTTCCTGCACAAGATGGGCGAGCGCGCGAAACGGTCGCACATGACCACGGCGGATTTCGTCGCCCTGATCGGCCGGGTCTGGGCGCGGCGGGCCGAGGTGCCGGCGGACATCGCGCGGCTGGCGGCGCTGGCGCGGAAGCACGGCGCGCCGATGCTGAGCCATGACGACAGCCAGGTGGAAACCCGCACCTGGTATCGCGCGCTGGGCGCGAAGGTGGCCGAGTTCCCGATGCACGAACGGGTGTTCCTCGCCGCCCGCGAGGCGGGCGATCCGATCGTGCTGGGCGCGCCGAACGCGATGCGCGGCGGCAGCCACCTGGGCAGCCCCGGTGCGGCCGAAATGATCGCGCGCGGCCTGTGCGACATTCTGGCCTCGGACTATTACTACCCCGCCATGCTGGCCGCTGTCGCGCGCCTGCACGCCGACCGCGTGGCGCCCCTGCCGGCGCTGTGGCGGCTGGTCTCGACCAATCCCGCCGCCGCGATGGGCCTTGCCGATCGCGGTTCCATCAGGCCCGGCCTGCGCGCCGACCTGGTGCTGATCGACTGGCCAGAGGGACATCCGCCCGCGCCGCTGCGCACCTGGGTTGCCGGGCGCGGCGGCTATTCCGCGCTGCCCGCGGCGGCGGTGCCCCACCTGGAACCCGCCCTGTGACAGGGCCGAACCCTTGCCCGGAGGTTCCCCGATGCTGACAGACCTGCTGCCCCTGACAGCCGAACCCGCACCGTTCTTCGCCGAGACACCCGCCGAACCGGTGCGCTTCACCTATTCCCACCCCGGCCAGTCGGCCTTTCGCCGCGGCCTGATCCGCGCGGTCGAGCGGATTTCGGGCCAGCCGAAGCTGGAGCGGCTCTATCGGGACTGGGTGCGGTCGGGCAAGCGGCCGGGGGAAAGCGTGTTCGACGCCGCCATGCGCCAGCTGCGGGTCACGGTTCGGGTCCATGCCGACGAGGTCGAGCAGGAACGCATCCGCCCGGAGGGTGGGCTTCTTCTGGTGGCGAATCACCCGTTCGGCGTGCTGGACGGGCTGGCGCTGGGCTGGCTGGGGATGCGGCTGCGCGGCAATGTGCGGATCCTGACCAACAGCCTTCTGTGCCGGGTGCCGGAAGTGGACCCGCACCTCTTGCCGGTGGATTTCTCCGGCACGCCCGAGGCGCGGCGGCTGACGGCCGAGACCCGGCGCAAGGCGGCCGCGCTTCTGTCCGAGGGCAAGGTGGTCGCGGTCTTTCCGGGCGGCGGGGTCGCTACCGCGAACCGGCCGCTGCGCGGGCATGCGGTCGATTCGCCGTGGCATCCCTTCGTCGGGCGGCTGGCGACGCTGCCGGGCGTCACCACCCTGCCGGTGCATGTCGCCGGGCAGAACTCGCGCCTGTTCCAGATCGCGAGCCACACCTCCTATCCCCTGCGCGTGGCGCTGATCTTCCACGAGACCCGCCGCCGCATGGGCCGC